>JBIIAS010000030.1:0-13046 GCA_044239795.1 Candidatus Nanopelagicales bacterium
TAAGCGGTCCATTAAGGACCTAGGGGTAAAGCCAGGAAACTGGCCGGCTGACTTCCCAGAGCCGCACCCGACAGCTCACCTCACCGGCGCTGGGAGCCAAATGTCCATTGCTCGTCCGACGGCCTTGATTCGCCGCGCTGCTGCGCTGCCGATGGGGCTTCTCGATCGCGTTGATGCGCGGTTTGATGCTGGGTTTTCCCGGGTCGATGGAGCTTTGGACCGCCGAATTACCGCAGTAGCGGATCTCAAACTCTCAGTCTCGAAGCGGATTTCTCGCGCAACAGATTCTATGGATCGCGCATTGGATCAGCGGGTAACCAGTTTTGATTCACGCTCCCTCGCGCGGGTTGCCAAGACCAAGGCAACAACCAATCGCATTGCATCTATAGCTACCAGTCTTGAAGCACGGACCGATGCAAAACTAAGTCGCAGCCTCCACAAGTTTGATCGAGCAACTGCGGCTGGCACTCGGGTTGTTTTTGCAACCATGGATGCCAGCGTTGCATTCACTCATCGCGCGGACAACAAAATCACTCGCGGATTCGATCGTGTTGATGTTCGTGCAACCAACGTTGCCAACCGAGCACATAGCCGTCGCATCAAGACTGCAAATTTGGCGATTCGCGCAACAACGCGCATCGATCAAAAAATCGAAACTGATTTCTTGCGCGCAGACGCCCGAGTTAACGCAGGCATCATTCATGCCGCGAATACAGCCGAAACCATCTTGGATCGCGCAGTTTCCGCAGCAAATGCAACTGACATTCGAATCTCCAATGCCGTGACTCGCGTTGACGCCCGGATTGATCGCCGTATCGAACAGGGCGCAAATGCAACGACAGCAACCCTGAACTTGGTTAACACCAAGGCTCTAGCCTTTGAAAGCGCTATGGACCTAGGCATGTCCCGCATCGATACACGCGTTGCAAATGGAAAAGCTCGAGGTGTAGCCGCAACTGTTGCATTAATCAACGGCGTTAACGCGACTGATCGGGCACTTTCCAGCACACTTGCTCGTTTTGATTCTTGCGTTGATAACAGGGTTGCTCAGGCAAGTTACGCATATGTTCAAGCCTCAACATTTGCATCCAATCGCTTAGCCACCGCAGACAGCAAACTAGATGTTTCTGTAACCAACCTCGATGCGCGCGTTGCTTCTGGTGTGGCAACGTTGGTCGCTGCTGCCACTGGAATTTCGAACTTTGTAACCGATCATGTTGATGACGCTGACGTTGCCTTAACGAAGAGAATGTCGCGCATTGACGCTCGCGCCGACGCATTACTTGACTTAATGAATGGTCAACCTGGACGGCATGCCAGCCAACAGCGCACATCATTGCCATGGGCGGCAACGAGTTTAACTCTGGTCCTTGGAACACTAGGCGCTGCGACCGGCGCATCGGTTGTTAACGCCAGCACGACCACTACGGAAATCGACACCACGGTTCAAATCGAAGCTACCGCGGCGAAGGATGCAGTCACCCAGTACCTAAGCGTTCGCGAAACTTTCCAAGAATTACAAGCCTCACGCTCCAGAACCATCCAGACTTTAGAGCAGGAAATCGCAGCAGCTCAGCAGCGTGCATCTCAGACTTTTATTGACGGCGATCGAGTTATCGACATTGCAAATAACTATGGCGGCGTTCCTTATGTGCGCGGTGGAACCACACCAAAGGGCTTTGACTGCTCCGGATACACCCAGTACGTCTTTGCTCAAATGGGAATTAGCCTTCCGCGAGTTGCGGCATCCCAATATAACTGGGCCGAAAAAATTAGTGCCAGTGATCGAAAGCCAGGAGATTTAATGTTCTGGTCCAATGGTGGAGGCATCCATCACGTCGCGATTTACGCAGGCGATGGCAAGATGTGGGACTCACCTCGTCCTGGTCGACGGGTAGGAAAAATCAGCATCTGGGGCAGTCCTATGTATGGGCGAGTACCTGTTGAAGCCTTAAACGCACCTGCCTTGCGCGAGATCGAATTGAAGTCAAAGGAACTCGACGAACTAAAGGCTAATCCGCCACAGCTACCTATCACTATCGATGAAGAGCTGTTCTTGCCATAGTCAGATCTTGTAGTTCTGGATTATTCACTCCCAAAAAACGCACCAATTTGCTTGAACTTTAATCGCTTTGCGTTTTAGAGTATTTTCCATCGGTGCTGCACGGGAGACATCACCGGTGACAGGTGACAAAGATGAGAACTCATCGAACAAGAAAAGTTTCCACAGCAATTGTTTCCGTGATCGGCCTTATTGCGCTCGGCTTGAACGCAGCACCAGCACACTCGATCGTGCTTCAAGATATGTCAATTGCTTATCAAGGAACATTGAACGGAAACTTTGCATCAACTGGCAACAGCGTTTTGACCTGTTCCACGACTACTGGCAGTAACGCGAGCTTTTGCGCTGATGCCCAGCAGCGCAAGGGTTCCAAGTTGAATAACGATGACTTCGTTATGACAAACTTGAAAATAACCTTTAGCGATGTTTCACCTTCAAGTGTTTTTAATTCATCTCAAGGCATCTTATCAATTCCGGCATACTCCGAGATTGTTCACGCAACTTTGTTTTGGGGTGGAAGTTTAAGGCTAAATTCCGGAGATACTGCTGCGACAGATTCCTCAAAAAAGAATCGAGTGTTGTTTGCTCTTGGTAACGAATCATGTTCAGGATCTACAAGTTGCCAAGTGACGTCTGCTCGAAGTGATGTTTATCAAGTCAATGCCCAAAGCAATCTTGGACCATATCGTGCAAGTGCTGACGTGACATCCCGGTTTGCAGACACAAATCAAGAATGGACTTTGTCTGGCCCGCATCAAACCATGCTGATCTCCGTTGCAAACATTCAAACCACATTGGGCATAGACAAGGCAGCAGGCTGGGGGATACTTGTGGCCTACAAAGATCCAGATTCAAGTCCCAGGTCAATCACCATTTACAAAGGGTTCGCTCAAGAATCTATGATTCAAGACGATGAGTTTGACTTTTACAATTTCCAAACTGCATCACGAGGCAACGTACTTGTAGATTTTGGACTCGTAGCATTCGATGGCGATGCAACCTTAACTGCAGATTCAATTTCACTTATCGACTCAAAAGCTAGCGTGGTAATCGCAGATCGAGTCAATCCCGACAACAACATTGCGAACAGCACAATTTCCACATCAGGAATACACAATCCATATCTCAATAACAGCAGTCCAAGTCGTTCGAGAAACACATTCGGGATCGACGTTGATCAAATCTCTATGGTGAATGGACTGAGCAGAAATGTCACATCTGCAGAAGCCTGGCCTTCGGCATCGGCCGACGTCTTTTTTATCAGCGGCCTTGCCCTAAGCGTGGAGATAACTTCGCCCGATATTGAAATTACAAAATCTGTTTCTTCAGTATCAGGATCAGCTCCCACTGCTGTTGAAGTAGGAGACATCGTCAAATACAAAGTCACTGCAACTAACAATGGCCAGGCAGATGCCTCAAATGTTCAGGTATTTGATGAGCTGCCCGCTGACTTGTCATCAGTAACTTCAACTGGTGCTAACTGTGCTTCTTCGCCACCACAAACTATCTGCAAGAAATTGAATTCACTGGACGCAGGTGAATCTGCAACGTTCACAATCAGTGGCACAATCAACGGTGCCTCACAATCTTCAGCCGGGTTCTTTGAAAACCAAGCATCTTCCACCTATGAAGGACCATTTGGAACTCAACGGGCTATTTCGGAATCGGTTTCAATCAAGTACGGAGCTCTAGTCACAGATCTTGCAACCACTGTTGAATTTTCTAGGGATTACATTCAAGCAGGTCAGAACGCGACCTTAACTGCATCGATAACCAATCTTGGTTCGGCATCAGACCCAGATCCAGTTTTAAGGTTGACCGCGCAAAATGGCGCGAAGTTGTCTCTGGCAGCCATGCCCGCAGGGTGCGCCACGATTTCCACCACATCAATTAGTTGCAACGCTTCAGCATTAGGAGTCTCAAGTGCAGATCCACTAGCAAATGGAGAAACAGTTGACCTAAAACTCACAGTGAAGCCGGCGAGGACGACTTCTTGGCTGACCGTGTGGGCAAGTAGCCAGACCAGCCTTGCTGCTAGTGATGCAAACTCAAGTAACGATACGTCAATGGCAAAGCTTTACGTGAACCACAAACCACGGGCAAAGGCTGCAAAGACATCAGCGGTAGCCGGCGGCAAAGCTGTAACGTTTTCTCTTGCCTCCAAGATTTCTGACGAAGATGGCGACGCGTTGGGCGTTACGCTTGAAAAAGTAAAGCATGGAAGCGCCCGAGTCGTTGGCGATGTTGTGACCTTCACACCACCAAAAGATTGGAATGGAAAGTTCTCAATTCCTTACTCAATCCGCGATGGAAAAGGTGGAATTGCTAAGTCGCTGATTGCAGTGACAGTAAAACCCAAGCCAACGCCGAAGCCAACGCCGAAGCCAACGCCGAAGCCAACGCCGAAGCCCATCGATAATCCGGGCAGGTATTGCTTTAAAGCTGGATGCTGATTCAGTTCGGCTGATTATCCAGATGGTTCAAATGGTGTTGAACCATCTCACCAACCCACTCATCTGTTGCAGTGGTCACGTTCCAATTGATCGCTTCTGCAGCATAACTTGGGTCAATGTGAATTGATTTACATTCACCTTGTCGAACTAGATCACTTTCGGTTTCGACAAAACTGCGCCAATCTTGGATACCAACGTAAGCAAATGCCTTCTCGATAATCTCAATCAAACTTGTAGATTTCCCAGAGGCAAGAATCACATCACCAACAAAACCTTGCTTAGCAATTTCAACAAGCCCTCCGACAATGTCGTGTGCTGAGCTCCAGTCCTTTTCAACGTCGATGTTTCCAAGGGGGAGCGTGTCTTGCAAACCATGCTTTATTCGGGCAACTCCATTAGCGATTTTCCCCGTAACAAAATCTGAGCTGCGCAAATATGATTCATGATTTGAAAGCACGGCATTCGTAGCCTTTAAACCATTTGCACGAGCTGTGATCACTGCCTGGTAAGCAGACGCCTTTGATTCAGCGTAGGGAGATCTTGGTGCAAGCTTGCTGTTTTCTGAAATCACGCCATTAGAGGCATCGTATATCTCGGTGCTGGCAGCATGAATAAATAGTGAGTCGGGTGCATGACGTAACACTGCATCAAGAAGGTTTTGAGTTCCACCAACGTTTACCGCAAAAGTTAGTTCGGGATCTTTGATAGATGCGCTTACCGAAGTGATGCCAGCCAAGTGAAAAACCACATCTGGACTAACTTCCTGCACAATCATTGTTACTTGATTGGCGTCTGTAACATCCAAATGTGCAAGGCTGTCTGAGCCAAGTGCGTGCTCAGCTGGCAGTGTTTCATTTGGTAGATGGGTACCAAAAACTTCCCAGCCACTATTGATCAATGCAGCACTGAGCAAAGTTCCATCTTGACCGGCAACACCAGTGATTAAAGCCCGCATGATTCAGTTAGTTATTTGCTTGATTCAATTCGAAGGTCATTTTCCACCATCATGGTGACTAACTCTTCAAAGGTAGTTTCTGTTTCCCAACCAAGAACAGCTTTCGCTTTAGCTGGATCCCCAATCAACAGATCCACTTCAGCAGGTCGCATGAATTCCGGTGATTGTTCAACGTATTTTTCCCAGTCTGTGATTCCAGCAATCTCGAATGCTAGCCTGACGAGCTCTCGGACGGATTGGGTTTTACCGGTTGAGATTACGTAGTCGTCTGCAACTTCTCGCTGAAGCATCAACCACATTGCTTTTACATAATCTCCAGCAAATCCCCAGTCTCGCTGAGCATCAAGATTTCCCATGACTAATTTCTCTTGCTTTCCTGTAGCAATCCGCGCAACCGATTGACTAACTTTTCGGGTAACGAATTCGGGGCCGCGGCGAGGTGATTCATGGTTGAACAAAATTCCAGAACTTGCATGGAAGTTGTATGACTCACGGTAATTGATAGTCATGTAGTGGCCAAAAACTTTTGCGACCCCATACGGACTGCGTGGCCACAGCAAAGTGCTCTCGAGTTGTGGCACTTCTTGTACTTTGCCGAACATTTCTGAGCTGGATGCCTGGTAGAACTTGGGCTTTGTCGATCCGTTTGCAGTGTTGATTCGGATAGCCTCAAGCAGATTTAATACTCCAAGTGCGGTGACCTGTGAAGTTAGTTGAGCCTGATCCCATGAGTACGCAACGTATGAAATCGCGCCAAGGTTGTATACCTCATCAGGCACCGCCGTATCCAGGGCCCGGAACAAGCTTGCCGTATCAGTAAGGTCACCGTTTATCAGTTTGACGTCTGGCAACTCAGAACGAACTAAGTCCTCTTTCGGATTGTTTTGCCCACGGATTAATCCATGAACTTCATAGCCTTTTTCAAGGAGTAGCTCTGCTAAGTAGAGACCATCTTGACCAGTAATTCCCGTGATAAGTGCTGATGGCATTAGTAGCCCTTCGAAAAATGGATGAGGCAGTACCACAACTTTACTAGGCGAGAATCATGCCTGTATTCATTGGAGTTATCCGTGCTCCAGTATGCAGACGTAGAATCATGTGGAGATGCGGGAAACAGTTAACTCAGCCACTTCATTATGCTTACGCCACCAAAAACCGTGGAGATGACAGCTGCTTAAATCTTGAATCCAGCTAATATCTAGAAAAGTCTTTATTCTAGCGCCCAGTACGTAACTTCAATCTGGTATCGATAGACATAAAAGAACCCCCAGTCAAGTGAAACAATTTCCCAATCCGCGTACCCATCGGAGATTCCCATTTTTGAGTAGCCACTTGTCCAGATGCGATCTTGGAGAAAATTTCCAGAAAAATACATCGCTGCTGGGTCACTCCCTGAGCAATCGTCATCCTCTTCTTCGCATGGAAACAAGTAGTAATCAGCATCAGTTGGCATCCCATTGACATGAATTCTCCAGGATGCGACGGAGCTTGCACCAATTGGAAACGGCAAACTATGTTGAGCGGCGAGGAAATCATCATATGATGCGCCGTTATAGAACTCAATCCCAGTTGATCGGTAGTAATAACACTTGTAATACCCACCCCCGTCGCAGTAATCGATGGAAGATGCGGCGGTGTACCACGGCCCAAGCTTGGTTTTAAGCACCCTCTTTTTAGCGCTGACAGTAATATTTGTCACGGCTTTGACAACTTTGCCGTTCTCAGAAGATTTGTAGCTAAATTCAGCTCTGTATGTTCCCGGAACTACTTTTCCACTTACTTTGCCATTCCAAGAAACTGACTTAGATTTTCCTGGACCAAGCGTCAAACCACTAAATGACCAAGATTGTATTTTCTTTGTACCTTGCAAAATCGTAACTGCTGCAGATCCTGGTACTGCTTTCCCAGTACTCGTGGCCACCGAAAACGTAAGTGCGACTGTGTCAAGGTAACCATCGTTAGTTGGATAAACGGTTGCAGTACTTCTTGAAATTGTTGCGCGTGAAGCAATTGACGCCCCGACAGTAATATTTGTTACGGCTTTGACAATTTTGCCGTTCTCAGAAGATTTGTAGCTAAATTCGGCTTTATAGGCCCCAGGAACTACCTTTCCACTTACTTTGCCATTCCAAGAAACTGACTTAGATTTTCCTGGACCAAGCACCAAACCACTAAATGCCCAAGATTGTATTTTTTTTGTACCTTGCAAAATCGTGACTGCTGCAGATCCTGGAACTGCTTTTCCAGTACTCGTGGCAACCGAAAAAGTAAGTGCGACGGTGTCAAGGTAACCATCTTTAGTTGGATAAACAGATGAAGAACTTCTTGATATTGTTGCGCGTGAAGCCACTGACGCCCCAACAACAATTTGAGTTTGGGCGGATATTGTCGGTCCAGAAACATAACCTTCCCCACTTACAACAACGTTATGTGTTCCTTTCGGAATTTTACTCCAGTCCCAAGTGGCGGTCTGCTTGGTAGACGTCAATGTTATCGGAATCTTATTCAACGTAATCTTTCCCTTTACGGGAACTATGTTACCTAAACTGTCTTTACCAGTAACTGTAATAGTTGCAGAGTCCTTGTAACCATCCTTGTATGGGTACACATCAGACGATTTGGAAATCTTGATAGTGGCTAACTTTCCTGAGTTAACGACTAAATCTTTGTCTAAAGTGCGGTCACCTTGTGTAACGCGAATCGTAAAACTTCCAGCCTCCAAACCGATAGGAGTTATGGTCGCTTGTCCTCTGAACGTTGAAGAAGTCCTTGCTACTGGAGTTACAGCTTGGTTAAGTATAAGAGTATCGTTTCCCAGGCTATTGAGAATTGAGACATATGCTGTTTCATTTGATCCCGTGTCAAACGAAACTGAGACGGTATCTTGGTAGCTATCATTCAAAGGCAGTGTAACTTTGGCGGTAGTGGAGTCAGTCCAAAACAATTCTTCTCTCAGATCCAATGCACTTTGTGTCGCTGCAAACGCATCAACAATGCCACAGACTGAAACAGAACATTCGTAATACAAACCCTGTACATCGCTAGCACTTTCAATTAGTAGATTCTCAATTTGCACAGGGGTTAGTGTTGGATTAACACTCAGCATCAAGCTGGCAACTCCTACGACGATGGGTGCAGAAAAACTTGTTCCATCCTTGAAACCATATCCATAGCTAGAGCAAGTAATCGTCGGAGTGCAATTCGCCGTGTAAATCGAGACTCCTGGAGCCAATAGGTCTACTGACGGGCCATAGTTTGTAAAAGTAGCGAAATCACCCGATGTATCAGATGCCCCCACGCTCACAACATTTGCACAATTTGCAGGGGAGTAGTAGGCAGCATCATCATCATCATTTCCAGCTGCGACAACAACCAATGAGCCGGCATCATGAGCTGCATCGATTGCTTCCTGAAACTCTGTCGAGCAGTCTCCTTCTCCGCCCCAACTAACATTTATCAATTTTGCCGGGTTGGAATTTACAGGAGCTCCGGAAACGTTAAGTCCTGCTGCCCAGAGAATCCCTTTTATAATTGCTGAGTCATAGGCGCCATCTCCACCGCCAACTCTAACGGGAACTATTTTTGAATTCCAGTTGATGCCAGCCATACCAACGCCATTATCTGTAGCCGCAGCGATTACACCGGCTATAGCAGTTCCATGCCACTCCGAGTCTGCGATTTCACCTGGTGTGCGACCAGGGTCGGTCGGATTATTGTCGTTTTGAACAAAATCCCACCCAGGCAGCCACTTGCCAGTTAAATCCGGATGATTAATTTTTCCAGTATCAATAACAGCAATTGTCACATCACTTGTTCCAGTTGTTATGTCCCATGTAGCTTCGGCATTGACGCCATAACTTGAATTCCAACGCTTCAAATACCATTGATCTTGGTTAATGTCATTGGGGGTTTTTGCAAATTTGTTTAGTTTATCAATTGACACAGATTCTACGGATGGGTTTTTGCTTAATTCATTCAAAGTTGAAGACACGCTGCCAGTAGCCTTTAGAAGTGAAGTCGACTCGGTAATTTCACTAGATTCTAAGAGAGTTGAATTTTCAATAGTAGAAACTATTTCGTTCTGCTCACTTTTGGACGTGCCATCTTCAAAAGTCACAATGAGTTGAAATTCGCTAACGTTTTGAGCACTGTTTTGAGAGATACTTTTCGCAGCAGCAGGGGTGGTGAAAGCCGAAGCTATAAGTGTCGAACAAACGATAAGTTTAAACAATTTCATGCATTATCCCCGTGTGTCATAAAAGCAACATTTCCAATTAACCTATACGAATACCTCACTTTACGTTGCTTTTTCGCTTAAATAAGGGCAGCTAAAGACATGTTGTGGCCCCGGCATGATTCGAACATGCGGCACATGGTTTAGGAAACCACTGCTCTATCCCCTGAGCTACGGGGCCAATTACTTACATTCTATTGATTGGAAAATCTCTGGACTTCAAGCCAATTGCGCATATACGTCGTGAAGCTTGCGCTGCTCTTTTTCCCAGTTGAATTCATTTCGCGCAACCTTCGCACCCAACCCAAGTTCATGGCGCAATTCAGAATCGTTCACAAGTACCGAAATTGCTGTGGTGATACTTTCCAGTGATTCAGGATCGCAGGTGACCCCCATCTTGTTATCTGACACAAACTGACCCATATCTGGGTAGTTAGATGCAACAACTGGCAGCCCAGCCATTGTGTACTCAAAAAGTTTGTTTGGCATCGCATAAAGGTAAGATTTAGTTTTACCGACGATTGTGCAAATTCCAATATCGGCTGATGCTGTCCATTCAATAAGTTCATCTGCTGGCACCGGTCCAAAAAACTTTACTTTTTCTGAAAGACCAGATTTTGAAACAAAATCTTCTAAAAATGGTCGGTGCTGACCGTAGCCAATGATTACGTAGGTCACATTTGGAATATTTCGCACTGCTTCAATTGACTGCTCTATGCCACGATTTCTTTGCAAGCTACCTTGGTGAACTAAAACTATATTCCTTGCAGGAATGTTTAGTGCTTTTCGTAAGTCACGCACCTCCGCCCCTGCTGGATCAAAATCGGGAGTGTTCATGATCACCGTAGGAAGCGGCACTCCATACTTTTCTGCAGTGAATTGCGCGCAGCCATTTGAAACCATGATTATCGAATCAGTGTTATGAATAAGCTTCGCTTCTTTGATTCCAGCCTTCTTTTTCTGGGTGGGAGAGTGATGATTTCTTTCACTTGCAATCTCATGCGAGTCATAGATAAGCGGAATGCCTAATTCCTGCTTTATGTCAGATGCAAGTTCCAATGTTTCTAAATCATGAGCATGAATCACGTCGGGCTTGAATTGAAGTACTAAGGTCTTCATTCGCGAATCTATTCCAGCTTGAACCCAACCCGAAAGCGGAGTCTTGGCGGCATATCTAACAACCTGGACGACGTACTTTTTGAGTTTTAGTTTTAGATTGGTTTGAGAACTAGCGCTGCTAGTTGGATCTGATACTCCACGCAGACTTGATCCAGGTCCGCGAGAGACTCGTTCAATTTGAATACCTTCTGACGTTTTTTCAAAGCTAAGTAAACCTGGTCCCAATAAGGCAACCACCTGCACATCATGACCCCTTTTTTGCAAGGCCTGAGCCTCACGCCAGACTCGAGCATCATGAGTGAATGTGTTCTTGACCAGCATGGAAACCCGCACGTTTTGAAGTGTAACAACCTAATTGATGCAGGCATTTAGTGAAGAGTTTGCTCTCGTCTTCGAACCCTGTTGCAAAAAGAACCGAATTTAGCCAAATTAATGACTCAAACGTCATCAAAGATGGTTTGTATCACCATTAGGCACTAATCTTGAGGAGTAATTAGACCCAATTTCAAAAGGTAGTCATGGGAATCCTTCACCCAACTGCGGACATAAGTCCCGAAGCCGTAATCGCTGAATCAGCCTCAGTTTGGCACTATGCCCAAGTTCGCGAAACAGCGCATCTCGGTGAGAACTGCATTGTGGGACGGGGCGCGTATATCGGCACTGGGGTTCAAATGGGCGATAACTGCAAAGTTCAAAATTATGCCCTGGTTTATGAACCAGCCATTATCGGTAATGGTGTATTCATCGGGCCAGCGGCAGTGCTAACTAATGACGAATTCCCTCGAGCCGTCTCACCTGATGGATCAATCAAATCAGGACACGACTGGGTTGCCGTTGGCGTGACTATTAAGGATGGTGCATCTATCGGCGCAAGAGCAGTTTGTGTAGCTCCAGTTACGGTTGGCGCCTGGGCCTTGGTCGCAGCTGGAGCTGTAGTAACAAAAGATGTGCCAGACTTCGCACTTGTTGCTGGTGTGCCAGCTCGAAGACTTCGCTGGGTTGGCAAAGCTGGTTTTCCACTTGAGGACCTAGGTAATGGAAAGTTCAAGTGCCCAAAGACTGGGCAGACATATTCTGAAGACAATGAAGTACTACGTGAGGATGCATAATGACTGAAATGATTCCAGCTGCCAAACCAATTATTGGCGATGAAGAACGCGAAGCAGTAGACCGAGTTTTGCGATCTGGCATGATCGCAGGTGGACCAGAAGTTGCTGCTTTTGAATCTGAATTCTCAGAATTAGTTGACGGCCGTCACAGCATCGCGCTGAACTCTGGCACCTCTGCATTGCATATGGCTTTCTTAGCAGCGGGCATTAAGAGCGGTGATGAAGTCCTTGTTCCGTCATTTACATTCGCAGCAACTGCCAACTCAGTAGTCCTGGCTGGTGGAACTCCAGTCTTTGTTGATATTGAAAAAGACTTTTTCTGCATGGATCCTGCTGCAGCCGAAGCTGCGATTACTCCACGTACTCGGGCAATGATGCCGGTTCATTTGTATGGTCATCCAGCAGCAATGGATAAGTACAAGGACATCGCAAATCGACACAACTTACTGCTGTTCGAAGATGCTGCTCAGGCCCACGCCGCTTCATTACATGGTGTGCCGGTTGGTGCTTGGGGAGTTGCCGGTTCATTCTCGTTCTACCCAACAAAGAACATGACATCAGGCGAAGGCGGCATGGTTACAACACCGTGTGACCATGTTGCCCGAAAAGTAAAGTTATATAGAAACCAAGGTATGGAAAAGCGATACGAAAATGAAGTTGCTGGATTCAATACCCGAATGACCGATATCCATGCAGCAATTGGTCGCGTGCAGCTCAAGAAACTGGCTGGTTGGACTAAACAGCGCCAAGATAATGCCAAGTTCCTAGACGACAACTTAAAGGGTGTTGTTGTTCCTCCGGTAGCTCCTGGAGCAGTCCACGTTTATCACCAGTACACAATTCGTGTTGTAGACCATGACCGCGATGCCTTTGCAGAAGAGATTGGCAAGCGAGGAATCGGCTCGGGTGTTTATTACCCAATTCCAAACCATCGCCTTCCTTCATATGGCCTAACGATGGATCTTCCAGAAACAGAATTAGCAGCCAAGCAGGCATTGTCTTTGCCAGTCCATCCATCGCTATCTCAAAGTGATTTAGAAAAGGTCGTAGAAGTAATCAACGCTGTAGCTTCTGCAGGTTCCTAATGGCTAATTTGCGAGCTGGCATGATCGGC
>JBIIAS010000031.1:0-12915 GCA_044239795.1 Candidatus Nanopelagicales bacterium
CCAAAGTCGCACGGCCAAAGATAACGCGAGCCGGCGGCGCTTGATGGGTTTCCACATCTTCCATGTCCGAAATTGCCTCAGTTAGATCATGTGCCTGCTTGCGCGACTTTTCAGCTGTGTGATTAAGTACGCCGACAATAAGACCACCTAGAGTACAGATTCCAAAAACCACGAACGCACTAGTTCTTACATGGTCAGTTGTCCAGATCAAATTCTTCAGACTCAGAACTGCAAATAGAAAAGCAATCGAAACTAGCCCAACACCCGCGCCAAGAACGGCAGCAATGAGATAAACCTTTAGATTGTCTGCCTCTACGGATTTACTTTGATTCTGCACGGTCATAACTTGAAATCATAACGGACAAAACCGACCTGTCTTAAGACAAATTCGTTAACTGTGTCGATATCCTGATGAGTAGACAGTGAAAGGTCAGAGGCGAAATGAAGCGTGTGTTTGATTGGTGGCTTAGGCTCTCCCCCAAAGTTTTACAAACTCTAGGAGTAATCTTCTTAGCTGGCTATGCCTGGCCCATCATTAATCCAAATCTCTCAGCATCGCTTCGGTCGATTTGCACTTGGACTCTCGTAGTAATCTGGGGATTCTTTGCTCTCGATTACGTAGCCCGTTTAACAAATGCCGAGAATAAAAAACTCTTTGTCCGCTCCAATATTTTAGATCTAGCAGCTGTAGCGCTTCCATTTTTGCCACTGTTGCGTGCGATCCGTGCCCTGGTTGCAGTTACCGTTTTGTCGCGACGCAATCGAGGTTCGCGCAGTCAACAGGTGACAACTTCTGTAGTTACTCTGGCCTTCGCTACTTGGTTCGTTGCTGGATTAGCTGTAACAGAGGCAGAGCGTCACGTAGATGGGTCGAATATCCAAGGAGTAGGCGATGGGTGGTGGTGGGCCATCACAACTATGGCAACGGTTGGCTATGGTGACACCTATCCAGTTTCGACTCAAGGTCGAATTGTTGGTACGGCATTGATGATTATGGGCGTTGCGCTTCTTGGAACCATCACTGCATCGATCGCTTCTAATTTCAATTCAACGGATTCTGAAGATTTATCTAATGGAACATCTTCGGCATCTGAAGTAGACGACTTGAAAAAGCGGATTGCCGAACTTGAAGGCAAGCTCGAAAAATAGTCTCGTAAGTTAGCTTTCGGTAAGTTCACTTAAGTCTGGTGGCACATCAACACTGTGAGCAATCAAGTCTTCGGAATTAATGTATTCCAGCGCTGCTTCATTAGTTGCAGCTAAAACAACGCCGCAAGCCGCGCCATCTTCAAGTGCTTGCTGCCACCGCGGTGCACAAACTGCCCAGCGATCCCCTGGCTTTAAGCCAGCAAATCCAAATTGCGGTGCGGGTGTTGATAAGTCATTACCAACAGACTTTTGATGCTCGAGGAATTCAGCAGAAACTACTGCGCAGACGGTGTGACTACCAAAATCGGATTCGTCCGTGGTTGTAAAGCCATCACGGAAATAACCGGTTACAGGATCAAGGCCACAAAGTTCAAGCGGTTCACCAAATACATTCTTTTGCATAACTCAAGACTCTCACAGCCCTGCTACTAAAGCAGGTTTTGGATCGTCAAAGACTAAAACCTATGAAACTAACTAACCTTCACGTTTCGCTTGACGTTCATTGGCAACCATCGAGTGTCGCCTTTTGCCTTAAGAGTTACCGTGCAGTTACCTTTTTTCGTCGCAGTTACTAGCCACCCAGTCTGTGTAGTGGTTGTCTTTTTTCCAACTTTTTTCGTTACGGTAATCTTCGTGGTCTTGCAGGCGCCTGCTGAGCTGACGGTCAAAGCAAGTCCGGCTTTCGTTTTCATAGTGAACTTAATAGTCTTCTTTACTTTCAATACCTTTGGAACCGTAGGAGAAGCTTGAGCCTTTCGGACTATCGGTTTAGGTGTTGCGGACTGTGTTGGGGTCGGCGATGGTGTTGGCGTTGCTGACTGTGTTGGTGTCGGCGATGGTGTTGGCGTTGCTGACTGTGTTGGTGTCGGCGTTGGAGAAGAAGTTTCCGAAGCGGTACGAATTAGTATTCCACTGGAAAAATCTCCTAATGAGTTATCGCCATAACTTCCATAATTTGAACGCTTTGCACGAACAATAAATATATAGTCCGTATTCCGAGCCAATCCATAAATCGTCGTACTTACTTGTGTCTCACCTGAACCATTCACATATATCACTGGCGACCAATCGCCACTTGACATGTATTTAACTTCATACGAAGTTGCACCTTGAACGTTATTCCAAGTTAAATCAACACCCGTACCTGAAGAGTTGTTGGCCGCGACACCGTTTGTAGGAACTCCATTGAATGGAGTGCAACTTGCGGTTGACAGAGATGGGAGTTCTAGCTCGGGGTTAATCGGCCAACCATCAGATCCAAGTTCCATTCCTTCAAGCTCATAGTTAGCTTGCAAATCAATCGCGCCTTGTTTGGCAATTGCTACGGCTGTTCTGTCACAACCAGCATCAAACGGAACCACGCCCGTGAAGTATGAAAAAGATTTAGTTTCATTAGGATCAAGGTCCAAGTCAAACTCTGCCTTGATTTCATCAACGCCAATGTCTTCCCATGAATCTCTACCGACACCGCCTTGTGTTCGGTCTGCGGTAGCACCAAACACTTGAGCGACTACTGGATTGTTGCGATTTCCATTTACAATTGATATGTCACTTCCAGAACTTGCAACAGTCCAAGTTTCAGGGGCAAATCCGATTCCATCAATATACTGTCCAAGATTTGTGGTGCCATTCGGGAAGTAACTAGAAGCCTCAATATCAAAATCGTCAGATTGGGCTTGCGATCCCCCTATGTACATTGATGTTTCGTAGGGATTATTTGAATCATTATTGATTACGTTGAGAGTGGACTTCATCCAGGGTGAGGAAGAACTAAAGTACCTCTCTAGTTGCACAGTGATGCCACCATCTACTCTTCCATCTTGCACGGTATAGGAGCCGCACTTAATAGTTGTACCAATCGTGGAAACTATCCGAATACTTGGATTAGTTGGTGTATTCAGGCAATTTGCGGAGTGGGAGGTGTAACCACTTCCAATCTCAAACCTGGAGGCGCTGTCGGATTCGTTCCAATATGCAGCTTCGCTATTAACATACCAATAGGTATCGGCCTCAAATACGCTGAAGCCATATCCACTTGTTCCATAAATTGTCTGCAGCAAAACCTTGTCCCATTCAGGAGTTTGATTGCTTTCGAAACTGGAGCTCAAGAAACTTACTTCACCTCGGTTAATTGCAAACGACGAAGCGACACTATACGATTCAAAGGTTTCTCCGATCCAGTCGGCAGAGGTATAAAGGTTATTGAAATCTCGATTCGGCGAGTGATCAAAAAATGCCCCAAGTGCAGCATCGCCTAAAACAAACGAATACTTACTTTTATTATCTTCTACCAAAGGTAGCGTGGTTGGAAGGGCGCGAGCAGCCGCTGAACGCCCAATAGTTGAGCCGTCTAGAGTGCGAGTCTCTAGATCGCTTGGATTCACGTCGATTAGCTCAGCAAGTTCCCCAACGTGATTCGTTCCATCGGTGAGAATTACTCGGCCACCGTCATGCATCCAAGGCTTGATCGCCTCTTCTAGTGCGAGGTTAGACATGAGGTTTGAGCCAGCTAAATCATCTGAAGTACTTGGAATGATTAAGACGTCTTGGCCAGTTAGCGCTTCAATCCAATCCCCTGGACCACCATCGCCTCCATCAAAGAACGTTGTAGCTAGAGCAATTGGATTTCTGCGATCGCAAAGAACTCTCGCAATTCCGGAGTCGCTCGCAGGATCAGTTTGATTTTGATCAGGATCTGAACCTTCAACATACTTACTCAGCAACAACACATTTAAATCTTGTTCTTCAGATGGGTTTCCACCGTCAACAGATTCACACGTAAGTGGCTCGATTCCATCTACCCCAAGGATGAATTCGACGGAACTCGTTCCTGCCAAGTTGTGAGCAGTTAGTAAGAATTCTGCCAATTCCGTAGATTCTGTTGGCGTTCCCGAAATTTCGCCAGTAGAAAGATTTAAGGAAAGCCCTGCAGGTAATTCTGGACTTACAGAGAAATACGAAATCTCACCACCTGTAGCGGTAAACCAGCTCTGTTGGCCTGTAGTAAATGATTTGTTTACGTTGGCGGAGAAGTTGGTACCTTCAGCAGTGAGCACGGGTGAAATGATTACATTTTCTTCGGTATGTGCATCGATGATTTCTTGAGCTTGAGCCGGGGACAAAATGTACGAGAAAGTTAATGTTTCAAATGCGCCAGCGGGCAGCAAACCTACATCAAAGCTGATTCCGATTCCTGAGTCGTTAAACACGTTGGATCCACGTGCTACCAATACAGTGTCGCAATCTTGACCGCAAAATTCCCCACCTTCATAGAAGGCACTGGCTGGCTTTGCAAAGAAATCAAATTGCTCTATGCCTACCCGACTATTCGAATCAGTGGAAATCAAACCAAGATAAGAGTGAGGAGCAGTCAGATCTGTTGGTCTACCGTTGTCATTGCAATTATCCATCATGATTGATGAAACAAGCGATACACCGTCATTTGTATCTGCCTGAGCCACTACGGTGTTCAAGCTATTCCAGCCCCCATCATTTGCACGGCAGGCATAAACATTGGCATCGTTATCTACTTGACGGGAATAATACACATCCTCTAGGTCTGTTCCGGAATTGTTTGTCAGGGTTACGGTTACGTCAAGGCGCTGATCGTTCACTGGTACTGCCGCGACCTGCGTTACTTGTAAACCATTGGGCATTTCTTCTGAGACCCAAGTGCTCTGCTGTCTATCTGAATCTGTATAGGTGACTTCGCTTTGTCGTGGAATATCTGTGTCTTCATGGTTATTGAAATACGAAGTCCCGCCAACATCGATTCCAAAACCTTCAAATGGTGTGCCTGGAAGAAAGAAGTCACCATCATCTCGGCCAACTCCCCAGCCGTCTTTGCCACGATCTGAAATGAATCCAATCCTTCCTTCACCTTCATCATCACGAGGGTTATATCCAATCGGTGCTGATCCAGCACTACCAAAGTGTCCATTTCCGCCAATTCCCACTTCGACGAAGTTTCCTTGCAGGAATCGATCATCTACATTGAAGGCTCTGTCCACGCGAATTGTGAACGACTGCGAAGCGAGGATTTCATCATTTTCGTCAAGTGCTCTCAACGTGAAATCGAAATCACCTGACTCATCAGGTTCACCCTCCAAGACCCCCAGTGACGTAACCCTCATTCCATCTGGTAGTCCGGAAGCTGTCCAGCTTGCTGGAGCAGTGCCCGAAGTTGTGAACTGTAAATCTTCATATGCTTCAAATTGTGTAGCCGCAGGAATGTCTATCGAGTTGATGGATGTTGGCTCGAATCGAAGTGATTCGGATTTGATGAACACTGCAGTAGAAAGCGCACCATCATTCGCATTAGCAATAGCCATGGTTATGGTTATGGTTTCTGCATCAATCTCTGATACATCAAAGTTACAACTCATTACCGAGCTAACAGTTTCCGCATTTAAATCTGAATTGAATTCAACTTCGGTGGCTAACCGAGCATTCAATGCATTTCCCATAGACATAAATCTTTGGGCATCGGTCTCATCGCCTACTTGAGGAACTAGCGCGCATGAGCTCTCCTGATTGATGTCCCCAACAAATAATCCAAAACCATCTGGAAAGTCATAAACTTCAGCAGTGTCAGACGGGCCATCCATGTTTGTTGTTTCAAGTCCAGCAAGGGCATACTCAAACTTAAGGAAGTCGTTTTCTTCCAGTTTTTCAATGTCGAACTGTAAAACCGTAGTTCCATTTGCGCACTCCTCTTCGCGACAAACTGAATCAAAACCTCCAGGAACCGTGACTGAGTTAACTTCGCGCTCCGGAATCCAACTTTCTTGCGTATTCAAGAAGTCATTAAAGTCATTTGCAGTTTCAAAATACTTAGCGCGATGGTTCGGGTTTGCGAAATATGATGGAGTCTTTCCGCTTGAGTCTTCTGCTGTAATGCCACTTCCTCGCTGGAATGTGCGGGCATCGGTAAGTGGGGAGATAACAATTCCTTCATCAAATCCAATTGAGTCTTCGCCTCCAGAAAAAGTTGCAATACTTTTCGCTGTTTCACCATATACATATGGTGAACCATTGATGGTGGCATTCGAGACCCCTAGGTTTTCGGCTATTAGGCCTGCGATGTCTTGAGCTCCAGGTGCCATCGGGTTTGGATCCGTAGCAACTGTAACAATCTGTAAATCAGAAACATGTCGCTCATCGGCCAGACTTGGTACACCGCGAATTTCAGAGTCAAACTCCCAATCTCCTTGTGGGTCTGGGAAATCTAGCCCTGTATAGACCGCGTAAACCCTAAAGGTGTACTGCTCACCTGGTTGCAGTTCATCAATTGCAAGTGAGTACCGAGTTTCATCGCCATCTGGTGATGAAATCAAATCACTTGCCAGAAGTGGTGGTTGATTCAGTGCCGGGAACACAATGGCATCAGATTCTCCACGTCCATTCTCGGCATATTCAATTCGATAACCATAAATTGGTTCTGCTTCAAGTTCATAGACGTTTTCAAGCACCCACGGCACAGGCGCCTTCCACGATAGCGATGCAACTGTTGCGTCATTGCGAGAAACTTCAACTGATCGAGGTGCAGCCGGGGCAAGCAACCCCCTTGGCGCACCTGCAGAAAATTCCTGATTCTTGAAGTAGTCTCGGTAGCCAAGTACATACCGACCATTAATTGGACTCTGTAGTTTGTTACCTAGTAATCCATCTACAACACAAGCGGTACCACAGTTGCTGGACGTAACACCGAGTCCTATATCGCTGCTGAAATCTGCTTCGGTCATTTCGTCGCTGAAAAGAGGTATGTGATCTGACATAAACTGCCAAGTTCCAGAGAAGACTTGCTCTGCGTTGCCATACAACGCAACAGCGTCTTCACTTTGAATATCGGAAAAGTTCCAGATTAGATCAACGTTTGAAAGTGGGCGATCTTCAATATCCGCAGCCAAGTATTCATCCAATTGGCCAAGATAACTATCACTTACCAGCATCAACTGGACGGATGTTGGTTCTAGCCCTGGTTTTGGGACTCCATAGTTCAAGCCATCACTACTTTGGAACTCAACGGTTGGGATTTTCACCCAGGTAACTACAAATGCCAAGCGACCTTGATAAACAGTGCGACCCCAATAGAAAAAGTCGTATTCCGGAAACTCTTCCCAGTTGCCTTGAAGTGCACCGTTAGACATGGCTAAGTTGCCGAATGCGCTTATGGTGTGGCCAGCGGCTTCGTCAGGATTTCTACTGTCGTGTACCTGCACCGCTCCGTATGGTGTGATACGAATACTGTCGTAATTGAAGTCCGATTGAGTAGGCGTTGGCGAGGGTGACGGAGATGAGAACGGAGTTGGACCACTCTCTGATTGACCAAGGTTCATGCTGAAGCCAAGCGGAAGTCCACTCGGAATTTCAGCTTCAAAGTCAGGTTCAGATACAAAATCAGATAGGTTGATTACGCCTTCCCGAGTTACGATGCAACCATCGCAAGCCCAGCCAAGACGTGGCTGCGCGTTCGGGAACACCGAGCTGAAGTTGCGAGACCAGGCATCGCGCCGTTCATACTCATCCAGACTTTGATTGCCAGGGTATAAGCCGGCATTGATTAGGTCGCCGCCAAAGATTCCACCAGGCCCACCGGGGCCACCTGGGCCCTCTTCTTGATACTCACCAAAAGCATCGCAACCAATTGCTTTACCATCGCGCTGCAGCACAATCGGACCTAGTGCATTGCGTGCATAGTCACGGCATTCGTAAACGGTCCGTAACGCTGGTAGGTCTCGATCTTCGTTCACTGCGGTTGGCAAAGAAGTATCCAGAATGTTTAAATTTTCACTTCCAAAATTATTTATAGGAATGCTAAATGTTCTGTTTAAAACTTGATCTGCTGCCTTCATTGCTACGACGACCGCATCTGACACTTGCCCTCGCGGCGCATCTACAACACCTTCGAGATATCGCTTTGTTACTTGGGCTTCACCATCAACTCGAAGTGGAGTTTTCACCCAAATTTTGTCTACGTCAGCATCGGTGCCTTGCGTAATCTTTTGTCCGGATTCAAAACCTACGTAATGCAGCAGAACCGGGTCAGTTCGCTGACCATTATCGCTCGTGATGAACCAAGAGTCGGAGCTTTCCAAATTCAAATCACCGTCAGAAGTCATTTCGATTTCGGTGTGTTCATCCGAACCTAGATCCAAGCGGTACGCAAGAGCTCCACTCAAATCTTCGGTTTCATTGTTCATTATGTTGAGCTCTAGTTGTTGCCAAGGATCCGAAGTTGCAAAATATCTTGAAATCTCAATTGATAGATCGCCATATGGGGTTTCAACGAGGTCTGTTTCGCAAATGAGTTCTTTCGCATTTAGGTTTTCTTCAAGACGAGTATCGGCATCTTGTGGGCAAACAATCTTGATGCCATCTAGCAATGGATCTGCGTTTACATTTGGAATCCAATAAACCTCGAGAGAACCTTCGTCATATGCATTTCGGTTACTACGCGTCTCAACATCATTGATTCCAGTACCGACTCCACGCCAAGTAGCATTACCTGCCTCAACATCAATCAAGGTTTGTTCGGCATCGACACCTTCAAAGATTAGTTTTGTGTCTTTCTCGCCAAGTCCACGTGGACTAACCAATTCAGTTAGATCTGCATATAAGTATCCGTAGGCTCCTGGTGAATCAGCACCGCTCGGAGGAGTTGGGATTGAAAAAGTCAACCCTTGGATAAAGCAGTTCAATTCCGCCTGGGTTCCCTTAACAAGCAAGCTAGTATTCTCAACTTCTTCAATATATTCGTCGTTGTCAAAGATGCTTTCATTTAGAGAATTATCGATGCATAGCTTGGCAGAGTTTGAAATCTTGTATGTTACGGGTATTTTCGCACCTTCATAGTCTGCATTAAAGTTTAGGCTCAGACCGAGAGCTGGATCCTGTCCTGAAATTCTGGCAACTTTCAAATCATTGAATACTCCAGGTGAAACTCTCACCTGATCTGGCATACGGAAATTTGTCAAAGTTGGTGGGACAAACCGTGGATAAGTATCAGTTAGCTGGGACTTCACTTTCGTAAAGCTCTCAGCAGCAGCCTTGGCTGTGGCCACAGCACTTGAGTAATTTGCTGCTAGATCTTCGGCATTATCCACAACATCGTATTGAACAATTCCATCAAACCATGCAAGTCGGGCGCTATTTGACTTGCCGCTAGTTGTTCCAGGCAGATCTAAACCAAACTCAGAGCGAAATTGATTGTGACCATCTGTGTTGATCTGTTCTTGCGTTTGTGAATCGACTAAATCCACATCACCTAAGGGTTGTCCAAATACATGGGCGACGACCATTCCAGATTCTTTGTTGTCGCCTGTTACAACCCAGCGATCACCTGTCGCTGGTGATGTTGGATCCGAATCGGAACTGCTAACTTCAAATGTATTGTTAATAGCGGTTGCATCAGATTGCAACTTACTTTCTAGCCATACACCAACAGATAATTCTGATTCCTCTAGATTCGTTACATCAATCATGACTCTGGTCCATGGCGAATCAGTGAAGAAGAACCGAGAAAGAGATACAGCTACGAGATCTTCCTGAGCACCAGGATCCAGGTCTATGATTTCTGGGGCGCAAGTAACTGTGTATCCGCCTTGAACTCGCGTTTCAGCAGTTTCCCACTCGTAATGACCTTGCTTGCCTTCAACGCCAACATCAAAGCCTGGGTGACTAATAGTGCTTTGATCGCAAAGAACTTGGACTGCCGTAGAACGTGATTCATTGCCGATAAACACCTTGAGGGCACCATCGTAAACCAATCGAGGTCCACCGCTATAGCCGTTGGCTGAAGAAATCTCGGAGCCATAGCCATTCCAAACGATGCCACCTGTCTCTAGATATCTTTCTTCAACCGGCGAAGTCGTAACGAATTCTGAATCCGACCAAGGGCTGGATCCACTTGCATTTCTGGCCGATATTTGAAACTCATATTGCGTATCCGGATTGAGTATTGGAGTGTAATACTCTCCAAAGTTGAACGCATCAGAACCAGAAATAAAAATGTTGGTTACCCAAGGCAAGGAGTTTCCACTTCCCTGGGTAGTTGGTCGGTAGCGGACTGCATAGGAGTCAGGTTCTGAGTCAAGAGCTACCCAGCTGTATTCGACCGAACCTTCATCAAAGATTTCAAATGGGTTTGGCGACCTGAAGGCTGGTGTTTCTGGAGCACCTTGGATTGCTTTGGTGGAAAGAGGGAGGGTTTCAGTTGGCTCACTATCTCCGATGCCGTTGTTTGCTGTCACTCTTACTTCATAGCTAGTAGCTGGCGTAAGTCCGCCGACTTCAAAGGTCACGTTTGGTTCGGCATATTGAATGTTTGCCGGTACCGGAGTCCAATCGGTTTCCCCTGTAATTCGATATTCGATTCCATAAGTAAGTACAGGAGCGCCACCGTTATCGCTTGGTGGTTCGATAGTTACTGTAATTGAACTGTCCGTAGCGCTGCCCAGACTTGCAACTGGGGTACTCGGTGGAGTCGCAACGTCAGGAGACGAGTTCGCTCGAAATTCATAAACAAAGCGTCCAGGAATAATGGAACCTACAAATTGCTTGGCCGCGCTCAGGGCTAGCGGCGCAAGATCTCCAACTAGCGAAGCATCGACGCCGTTATAAAGAAGGGTGGCTTCAGGAATAATCGGGTGCACCGCTTCAAGCGATGTTACGGATGAATCCCAAAGCTCGGAATTTTCGGCATTGACCTGGGTGCTGCCAAGACCAACAGCTAGGTATCTATCTGAAGTTGGTTGGCAATCATCAGTGCTGCAACTGGTGTATCCATTTTGGCTGTCCTGCATAGATCCGTAGTTAATGATTACGTCAGCGTCTCCTATGGCACCGCCTTCTTCAGAACTTTGATCAATTAGAACGATCTGGAACGTGCTAAGTGTTTGCTGAAATTCATCTGAGAATGGGTCGGTCTCAATAGAGTCAAAGTCACAAACTTCATACTCGTAACCCAGTTCGGAATCCAATTCATCTCTGCTGTCACTGTCACAGTATCCTGGCGAATTCATCCAGGTCGCTACAAATGCCTGCTTCCCATCTACAAGAGTTTTACCCCAATAGAAAAATTCAGTATGCCTATCAGGGCCTAGCGGGTTACCCCAAACATCAGGGTTTAAGTAGCCATTGTCTAGGTCAACCCCGTAAGCAACAATGGCACTAGTTCCAGAGGTACCGCCACATCGCATAATTTGAGTGAGAGTCTCGTTATAGCAGTCTGACGGTGCGCCAAATGTTAAGGAACCGTTGCTATTCACAAAAACAGAGTTGTAGGTTTTGCCATAGTAATTAAATGAGAAACCAAGTGGTAAGCCTGTGGCACTGGAGCTACTACTAGAGCTTGGGCTAGGACCTGGTCCTGGACCACCACTCGACACTTCACCCTCTAAGCCAATTGAGCAGTCGTCGCATATCCAACCATTGCGTAGGTTGAAATAATCCAGATCAACTCGACTATCAAACCTCTGAGACCAAGACTCAACTACGTTTTCAGTATCTGGATTGTCTGCAACAACTGGTGTGACACTGTCTTGACCTGTCATATCGCAACCAATTGGATAACCATTTGAATCCAACCAGAAGTTATTCGGAACGAAAGCTGCCTCTGAGTAATCCTCACAACCAATAGGCACCCTATGAATGGTGATTGTGAATTCTTTTTGGACAGTTGCTAGATTCACGGTGTCTGTTGCTTCGACTGTGAAGGTGTAGTTCCCGCTTACAGTAGGCGTTCCAGATAGCACACCTGTTGTTGCATTAAGGTTCAATCCTGCCGGCAAGCTATCGCCGTCTACGACTGAATACGATATCGAGTTTTCGTCTGGGCTAGTGGCCACGATTGTTTGCGTGAATAGCTGGGTAACTTCACCATCTGTCAGCAGCGATTCAGTATCGAAAACTGGTGGTTCAGGCGGAGGTGGTGAATTAATTGTGATTGAGAAATCTTCACGAGTATCTTCTCCAGTAACATCGTCTGTTGCTTCGACTGTGAAGGTGTAGATCCCGCTTACAGTAGGCGTTCCAGAAAACACGCCCGATGACGAGTCAAGTGTCAATCCTGGTGGAAAGTTCAGGATATCTATAACTACATACGAAATCGTATTTCCATCCGGACTGATTGCTTCGATTGTTTGAAGATATGGAGTACCAGTCTCTCCAGATAGCAGCGGTGAAGTAGTAGTGAAAACTGGTGGATCGGGTGGAGGTGGCGGCAGTACTGCATTCACCGTCATCGTGAATTCCTGCGATGACGATTGTCCGTTACCTAAGTTAGTAACCACAATCGTAAACGTGAAGTCTGCATCTAGTGTTGGTATGCCAGAAATGACGCCAGTTTGTTCATCAATACTTAGACCCTCAGGCAACAAACTTCCCGGCGACAATGCAAAGAAAACTTCTGATGCATCATTCACTTGAATGGTGGTCGTATATGGTGTTCCAACTTCTCCTGGGTCAAGTGTCGAAGCGGTAGTGATTTCCGGTGGCGAGCAATTGCTTACACAAATGCCATACCGATCACCAAGGTATGCCTCTACGGCTTTGTATTCCGTTTCGGACAGTTCTCGATCAAACGTGATTATGTCTGCAACTTGAAAATCTGAGGCCTCACCTCCCTGTGTCGCTTGATAACCTCCATTGATTGTTAATTGATCTGGTGCAACACCTCCAGTGAAATCACCATAACTTCGAGTAGTGCCATTGCTCCGATACAAATTGTTTTGGTCTGTTGAAACTACCCAGTCAAAATCGTGAATC
>JBIIAS010000142.1:0-3329 GCA_044239795.1 Candidatus Nanopelagicales bacterium
CAACGAGAACTTGGTGACGACGTAGGTCCATGAAGTGATCCACATGTTCAATATCGACAGGGCATTGCTGAACGCATGCACCACAGGATGTGCAAGACCAAAGTGCGTCGTAGTCAATAACTGCACCTTCGCTCGAGCGGTGACCTTTTGCGTCATATCCATCAGTTAGTGCGTTCGGATCATCGGAGCGTGAGCCAACCATTGGTCGAGCAACTTCAGCCTGGACCGCAGCGCTCATACCTTCAAGCTTTGAATCGTCGCTTCCGGCAAGAATGTACGGAGCCTTGGCGAACAAGTGATCACGAAGATCCATGATCATAAGTTTTGGACTTAATGGCTTACCGGTGTTCCAAGCTGGGCACTGATCTTGGCAACGACCACACTCGGTGCAACTCAATAGATCCAAGTTGCCCTTCCAGGTGAAGTCTTCGATCTTGCCGCGACCAAAAATTGCATCGTCAGCTGGATCTTCAAAATTTAATACTTCTTTACCTGCATAAATTGGAAGTAGTGGACCAAGTGCGTTCGGGCGTCGGCTAAACAAAACGTTAAGCGGAGCAGCACCAATGTGTAAGTGCTTGCTGTGCAGTGCCAAAACTAAGAAGCCAAGAATGACTCCGATGTTTAGCCACAGGCCAATCATCTCAATCCATTCATTTGCATGCAGTCCAAGCGGCGCTAACCATGCTGCAACTGCTTCGGATGCAAACGCGCCACCAGCCATGAATGGGAAATTGTCTGTGCCAAGTTCAGTACTGACGTTGTATTGCGCACCGCGATACAAAAGCAAAGTCCAAACCACATTGAAGATCATGAAAAGTACAAACCAAGCAGCACCAGTATGTGAACCGTAGAAGCGAGATTCGCGACCCATCTTGACTGGATTTCTAAACAGTCGAATTACCGCAAACATTGCAATACCGACAAGAACAAAAATGGTGAATAGGTCTTCAGCGAAACCTAAAATTGGCGAGCGTCCGATGACTGGGATTGCGAATTCTGAATCAAATAGCGCGCCAAACGCTTCCACGATTGTGAACGACAGAACTATGAAACCCCAAAAAGCTAGAACGTGAGCAATGCCTGGAATAGTCCAAGCAAGTAGTTTCTTTTGGCCAAAAACTTCGGTGACTTCGGCTTTTGCGCGAACTCGTTTTTGAGCCGTGCGGTCTACAGCTGGCTCTCCACTCTGAACAAGTTGGTATAGGAACCAAAGGCGCTTAAGTGCTAGGGCGGATAGGACGACAGTTATTGCCATCCCCACTACTAGTCGTAGAGTCATCGAATCGCTCATGTTTGTTCGCCTTTGTAACTGCCCAGTGCTTGGGCCTTATTTGTGGGTAATTGCAGACTATCGCAACCTAGATTCTTGGGAGGCTCTTGGATTTCGGTGAGCCAATTCTTATTGTTTTCTGACGTAGATTAGAGATGTGAGATTCTTCCCCTTTGCGAAAAGATTTGGGCTTTTTCTGCTTGCTTTTGCGCTGATAACGGGACACCCCATTACTCCACCGGCAAATGCGGTACTGGGGCCAAACTCATCGCCTAACTCTGACTCACTGTTTAATTCGGAAGTTGAAACTAACCCCGAATCCCTGGGAAAAGTAGAGCGCGATGCTGTGAAAGCCGCCCGCGCTCACTTGAACCGTAAAGCTCAAGAATGGGGCATTGATCCACGGCAGTTTAAGCCAGTTGCAGCCATTGATGGTGTTGCTGGAATGTCAGTCATCAGATTTACACAATCGATTCAAGAAATCGAAGTCGCAAACTCGTTACTGGCGGTAACTGTTGATAGCGAAGGCTCACTACTTTCATACACAAAATCCATTTCTGATTATTCAAATTCACTAGAAGCATCAATTACCGAAACAGAAGCAACTGAAATCCTAAAGTCAAAGTTTGCGAGTAAATCTGGTATCCCAGTAGATCAAGTTATTGTCTCTGATATCGACCTGGTAATTGTTGATAGCGCATTGGTCGACAATGTTCCGAGCGGAAAGTATTTAGCATGGCTTTCTAATACATCAATTGCAAACGATGCCACTTCAATTTCAATGACTTACTTGTCACAAGATGGGCAACAAGTTTTATCTACGCTTCCGTATGTAAGGGGAATCGACTCCGCGGCATTTGTATGTGATCTGCAAAAAACAGATCAAAGTACTGAAGGTGTTCTTGTCGACACAAAAACAAATTACAAATTTCTGAATATCACAGCCGGTGGCGCAGGACTGCCACTTTGTGGCGTGAACACTGTTGGCAGAGTCACAAATGAAAACCATCGAGCTATCGTAAACATATCTCGCGCACGAACTTTTTTTGACTCTGTATTGGGCCTAGATTTGGCTGAAGAAAAGTACCTAGGAAATATTTCCGAGATTGCAAACAATGATTCAATTTCACGAATTAGTGCATTTATAAATGTTTGTGTTGTCGACGGAACAAGACAAAGGTGTCCATACGGAAATGCATTCTGGGTTCCCTGGGAAAGTCCTGAATGTAATTCTGGCGCATGCAGCGGAATTTTCTTGGGGCGAGGATTTGATAAAGCTGACGATGTAATTGCGCATGAGCTTGCTCATGGTGTTACTTTTTCACTCGCATTTAGTTCCGCTATGGCAGATGATTCAGAAACGGCTGCGTTAAGCGAAGGAGTTTCAGACATCTTTGGTGAAGCGATGGATCAGCTAAGTGTCACCACTGGAGAATCAGGTGACCCACTTTGGAAGATGGGGGAAGATGTCCAGAAAAGTGGCTATCGAAACCTACAAAAACCAGATGTGCTGAGAATTGATGAAGACTGGACTCCTGGAGATAGCCATGACAACAGCGGACCCCTTAATCGCTTGGCATACTTGCTAGCCAACGGCGGCACCGTTGGGAAAACTAAGATCAGTCCGCTTGGATCAACTGCAAACTCAGTAACTAAAAACAATTTGTGTGACTCTCAAAAACCAAAAGAGTGTCTAGGGATTGTGAGAATGTCTCAACTGGTTTTTGCAACGACAAGCAATCTGACCGCTACCGCAAACTACTTTGAGTTTGGCAGGGAAATGAACAACGCTTGTTTAGCGCTGGTTAAAGCAAAAGCATCAGGATTCACCGCAAAGTCTTGCAAGTCGGTACAAAGTGCTCTAGTTGCTCAAGGTTTCACAGATTCCTCGATCAATTTGAAAAAGATTCCAGCTACTACAAAGAGAACCAGCACAGTTAAATTCACCGCATCGATGCAAGCCGTTACAGGAACCAAAATCTCTGGACAGAAACTTGCGCTTCAAACTTTGGTTGGTGGCAAGTGGGTTACAAAGCAATCAAGAGTGACAGATGCA
>JBIIAS010000032.1:0-12756 GCA_044239795.1 Candidatus Nanopelagicales bacterium
GCGTCGTTGTCTTTACCTTGGCCATAGGTAATAACACTTGCGCCCAATTCGCGTGCTCGTTTTGTTACGGCAATCGCACCTTGATCATCACCACAAACAACTGCGCACCCATTGCGAGAGCCAGTTGCCACAATGAAGTCAACAAATGCTTGCTCCACAGCTTCATAGCTGCCCCAGTAATTGAGGTGATCTGCTTCAACGTTGGTTACGATTCCAAGCGTTGTTGGTAAAACCAAAAAAGTGCCATCGCTTTCGTCGGCTTCTACTACAAATAAGTCACCTGAGCCTTGATGTGCATTGCTACCGGACTCGTTCATTTCGGAACCAATAACGAATGACGGATCTTTGCCAGCATTTTGCAGGATCACGGTAACCATAGATGTAGTTGTAGTTTTCCCATGGGTTCCAGCAACCGATATTGCTGTTGTATTTTCCAGCAATTCAGCCAGGGCGATTGCTCTGCTGACCACTGGAATACCAAGTTCGTTTGCTCGGGCAACTTCAGGATTATCTTGAGTAATTGCCGTGGAAATAACTACGCATGAGGGCTGGTTACCCGATATCTCAAGGTTCTCTGCATCATGACCCACAAAAACTTTTCCACCTAGTGGCTTTAGTGCCTGCAGGCGTCGGGAATCTTTTGCGTCGCTTCCAGAAACTTCAATGCCTCTGGCCAAAAGCACGCGGGCAATGCCACTCATGCCGGCACCGCCGATGCCGACGATATGAACCCGACCATTCAAATAACTCAAGACTTGGCCTTTCCTGCAACAGACAAAACCAACTTAGCAAGATCTCTTGCGGAATCTTTATGTCCAAGTGAAGAACTACGCTGCGCCATTTCACGAAGTTTTGTTGGATCAGAAACTATGGGCAGAATTTGCTCTCGAACATAATCCGAGTTGAATTCGAGATCTGAAATCATAATTGCGCCACCAGCTTCAACTACAGGAGTTGCGTTAAGACTTTGCTCACCGTTACCGATTGGCAGTGGCACAAAACATGCGGGCAAGCCAACTGCAGTGAGTTCTGCAACAGTCATCGCTCCTGCCCTACCAATCACAAAGTCTGACGCAGCGTAGGCCAAGTCCATGCGATCAATATATTTAAGTGGTCGATAGCTATCAGATTCTGCTTGTGGGTATTCATTCTTAAGTCCGACAGAGTGTAGAACCACAATGTCACCAAAAACATTTGCGTTTAGGCAATCTTCAACCACGGAGTTGAGTTTTACCGAACCTTGCGAACCGCCAAAAACCAAAATACAGATTGCGTCGCTCTTAATTCCAAAATGACTCCTTGCCTGACTTCGCATGGCAGAGCGATCTAGCGTTTCAATCGCTTTGCGCAATGGAATGCCTATGAGCTGAGCCCGCGGCAAACTATCTTGGACAGTTTCAGCAACTGCATCCGCAAATCTGGCGCCTACTCGGTTAGCTAGACCTGCTCTAGCATTTGCTTCGTGCACGACAATTGGCACTTCGCCACGGGCTGCAAGATAGGCAGGGATCGAAACATAGCCACCAAAACCAACAACAACATCAGCCTCTAGCTCATGAAGTAAGTCTCTGGTTTGCTTTATGGCTGAACGCAATCGAGTTGGAAGCGTAACTAGATCTCCACTTAACTTACGCGGCAGCGGTACCGCAGGAATTAGTTCAAGTTTGTATCCACGAGCTGGTACCAAGTCGACCTCCAGGCCGCGAGAGGTGCCAAGAACCGTGATGTTTACGGTTTGGTCAATGGACTTTAGTTCGTCAGCCAAATTAAGCGCTGGTTCGATGTGGCCCGCAGTTCCACCGCCAGCCAGAACTATGTTCACACTAACTTCCAAACCATTATTTTTGTTCCTGCAGGTATGCCTCATGCTTGGCAAACGCCATCAGAATTCCCATGGCAAGTAAAGTTGGAATTAACGACGAGCCACCGTAAGAGACAAGAGGTAGTGGCACACCAGTGATCGGAAGAATTCCAAGTACTGCTCCGATGTTGACCAGGGCTTGCGTCACTATCCAAGCAACAATTCCAAGTGCAGCGATTTGAATAAAGGCTTCATTAGTTCCGCGAGCAATTCGCAGTCCAACGATTGCAATTGCAGTGAAGATCAGCAGAACAGTTATGGTTCCAAGGATTCCAAGTTCTTCGCCTAGTACTGCATATATAAAGTCGGTGTGAGCTTCAGGGAGAGTTCCCCACTTTTCGCGTGAGCCACCCAGTCCTACACCCCACCAGCCACCTGAACCTAAGGCATGCTGACCTTGAATAACTTGAAAGCCCGTACCTTGCGCATCTGCATAAGGATCTAGCCATGAGGTGAAGCGCGCCATTCGATACGGCGCAGCGATAGATAGTGCTGCGATTCCCGCCAAACCAACGGCGCCCATTACTAGGAACCATTTTCTTGGCGCACCCACGAAGTAAAGCAACGAAGCCATAATTGGCATCATTACCATTGCAGTTCCTAAGTCACCTTGCAAAACAACGAGCAAAAGAACTGTTACACATACCGGTAAAACTGGAATCAATAAGTGATTTCGTTGTTCCAGTAAATGGTATTTGCGATCGAGAATATCTGCGCCCCACATTACGATTGCAAGTTTTGCAAACTCAGATGGCTGAATTCGGAATGGGCCACCAAAGTCAATCCAGTTCTTTTGCCCGTGAACTGCGGTACCGACCAACAGAACTATTACTAGTAACGCGCCGACGACCACCATAAACAGAGTGGCCCAACGGCGAATTGAATCCACGTGCATTTTTGAAACGGTGATCATCAAGAACACACCGATTGCAGCAAATAACAACTGTCTAGTTGCAAGTGCCCAAGAGTTGCCATTGTTTTGCTGGTAGGAAAACACACTTGATGCAGAGGCGACCATAACGATGCCAAGAGCAAGTAAGAATCCAGTAGCACCTAGAAGGATTTGGTAATGCACCATTGGATGTTCTAGTCGAGCTGAAAGTCCGCCATTTGGGCTATTTCGCTTTACTGGTCTGGTAGCTGTCATCGCATTAGTCGCTTCACTGCAGATGCAAATTCATCGCCGCGATGTGAGTAGTCCCTAAACATGTCCCAAGATGCACACCCAGGCGCCAAAAGCACGGTATCCCCCGGTTGTGCCGACTCGGCTGCGAGTGCCACAACTAACTCCATTGCATTAGTTTCCTTGGTTGTAACCCTATGAATTGGGACATTCGGAGCGTGTCGTTCCAGCGCGTCTGCGATCAATTCCTGATCCACGCCCAACAGGACGACTGCCCGCATTCGATGGGCATTATCAAGGACTAGTTCATCGAAATCCTGGCCTTTTGCCATGCCGCCAGCAATCCAAACAATTGACTTGTATGCAGTTAAAGATGTGGCCGCCGCATGGGTATTTGTCGCTTTTGAATCGTCGATGAAGTCAACACCGTCGATCTGCCCAACATGAGCAATGCGATGCGGCGCTGGTTGCCAGGAACGAAGTCCATCACGAATTGCGCGGGCATCAACACCATGTGCTCGAGCCAATGCACTAGCAGCTAAGGCATTTGCAATATTGTGCACAGCAGGAATCGCTAAATCAGAAATCTCGGCAAGTTCTAGAGCGGCCTCTCTGCGGTTATCTAAGAAAGCGCGATCAACTAGAAATTCTTCGACAACACCAAGCATTGAAATATCTGGAATTGATGTGGAGAAGCCAATTGCCCGACACCCTTCGATAACTTCAGCCTGCTCCACCATACGAATGGTTTCCTCATCGGCAACGTTAAAGATTGCTGCAACTTGGCATCGTTCGTAAACTCTTGCCTTTGCATCTCGATAAGCCTCGTAAGTTCCAAAGATATCTAGATGATCCTGGGCAAGGTTTAAACAAACTGCAGCTTGTGGCGAAATGGAATGCACGAAAGGCAACTGTGGCGCACCAACTTCAATAGCCAAGACATCCCACGGAGTTGGATCCATTACAACTTCAACCAGCGAGCGGCCGATGTTTCCAGCGGCAACTGTGCGTTTACCGGCAGCCAGCAGGATGGATTCCAGCATCAAGGTAGTTGTAGTTTTTCCATTTGTTCCAGTTACTAGCAGCCAAGGCGCCAGATGAGCTGGGTTGCGAAGTCGCCAAGCCAGTTCTAACTCTCCCCAAATTTCTACACCTGCATTTTGTGCTGCGGCAACAATTGGAGACAGCGGTGATACACCTGGCGAAAGCACGAGTAAATCGATATCGCTTGGGAGCTGGGTGTCATCCCCCATGCGAATCTCGGCACCAAGAATCTCCAAAATTGTGGCGCGCTCTTTTTGGCGCTCGCCTGAATCAGCATCAAGCACAATCACTTTTGCGTTTAAGTTAACTAATGCACCCGCAGCTGCAAATCCGGCAACACCAAGTCCAACAACACAGACTCGAACTTGTGACCAATCACTGCTGCGGTTTAATTCATCAAGATTCAGGGAAGCCATGTCTGTTACTGCCTAACCCATTCTGCATAGAACAAAGCCATGCCTGCGCCAACACATAGTCCTTGGATGATCCAGAAGCGAACCACGATCAAAACTTCTGGCCAGCCCTTCATTTCAAAATGGTGATGTAGCGGAGCCATTCGCAATATGCGACGTCCCGTTAACTTGAAGGAACCAACTTGAGCAATAACTGAAAGCGTAATCAAAACAAAGAGACCACCAATTAGACCAAGGAGTAATTCGGTTCTGGTCATTAACGCAAGTGCTGCTAGTCCACCTCCAAGTGCCAATGATCCGGTGTCGCCCATAAAGATTCGAGCTGGACTCGAGTTCCACCACAAAAAGCCAAAGCAAGCACCAGCGGTAGCTGCGGCAAAAACTGCGAGATCAAGTGGGTCACGAACTGTGTAGCAGCGTGGAATGTCTCCCCAGAAACAACTTTGACCGTATTGCCAAATCGACATCACGGTGTATGCCACAAACGAAAGCAACGCTGCACCAATTGCCAAGCCATCCAAACCGTCAGTTAAGTTAACGCCATTAGTTATGCCGGTGACGAGGAACCATATCCAAAGCAGCACTAGAGCTGAAGGCAGAATCCAATCAGTATCTCTAACCCATGAGATCGCGTTACTTACTGGAACGTTGCCATCTTCATCCGGGAATTGCATAGCAAGGTACCCAAATGAAAGTGCAGCAACGGCTTGTCCCAAGAGTTTAGTTCGAGCTCTAATTCCTGTGCTTCGCTGCTTAAAAATTTTTAAGTAGTCATCAGCAAGGCCAACCAAACTTAAAGCGAACATCAAATAAATCGCCAATAGTCCGGATGCTGTTGGAGGTCGCATCATGATTAGATGTGCTAAGAAGTAGGCCAAAATCACAGAGCCAACAATTGCAACACCGCCCATAGAAGGAGTGCCACGCTTGCTGCCATGTTCTGGATAGTGAACATCTTCTGTGGATTCTCGAATTGCCTGTGCAATGCCACGCTTGCGCAGCAGATTAATAAGTATTGGAGTTCCAATTAGGGAAAACATTGTTGCTAACGCACCAGCTAGCACTACAAGTTTCACTGTTGGCCCCACTTCGCGCGCAAAAGAACTTCAATTCGGTCGGCAAGCACTTCAAATTGTTCAGCTCGCGAAGCTTTGAACAACAGGATGTCACCAGATTTAACTTCATTAACAATGTAGTCGCAGGCGCTATCAAAATCGGGTAACCACACCGATTTTTGGGACTTATCCTCTGAGGTCTTGGCTTCAGAAGTTAGATCTGGTAACCCGTAAGCCTTAGCTTCTTCGCCCACAGCTATGACTTGAGTTACGCCTAATTCACTTGCCAGTTTTGCAATTTGAGCATGGATGGCATCGCTGTCATTACCCAATTCATGCATCTTGCCCAGAATTGAGAAAGTTTTTCCCGTTGCTGGGATCGCGGCCAAAGTTTCCAAGGCAGCGGTCATTGATTCCGGGTTGGCGTTGTAGGCATCATTAATGATGGTTACGTTTCCTGGAATCTGATGAACTTCCATTCGCCACTTGCTCATTTGCTTGAGTGTTGTTAACGCTCGTGCAATATCAGTAACTTCCATTCCGACTGCGACTCCAACGGCTGCAGCAGCCAAAGCGTTAAGTACATTGTGTTCGCCAAGCATTGGAATCGATGCTGGAATACGTTCGCCTCGGTAAACCAAATCGAAGTTGTAGCTTCCATATGCCGACAGCTGTAAGTTCTCGGCTCTTACATCAGCCGTGCTAGCGAAGCCATAAGTAAACACCGTTGCTTCTGTCAACTCACGCATAGCCCTAACTCGGTGATCGTCTGCATTGAGCACAACTACACCTGAGGGCTGAATTGCTCTGACTAATTCAGATTTAGCTTTGGCAATGCCTTCAATGCTGCCAACTTCACCAATGTGCGCTCGTCCAACATTGGTAATAACGCCAATTGTGGGTTGCGCTAATTCACAAAGGTACGTGATGTGACCAAGTCCACGCATTCCCATTTCCGCGACAAGGTACTTAACATCTTGTGGCGCAGAGATCAGGGTAAGAGGAAGGCCAAGTTCGTTGTTCTGGGATCCCGATGGTGCATGAGTAATTGCAGCATGGGCTAGAACCTGGCCAATCATGTCTTTGGTTGATGTCTTGCCAGATGATCCAGTAATGCCAATTACTTCGACTCCGCGCATAAGCGACCTGACATGAGTTGAAATCTTCGCTATGGCATGAATTACTGGGTCGAAGGCATCCGGTGAAGCAGGAACTATGACCTGTGAACCTTCAACTTGCCTGGAAGTTAAGAGCGCACGGGCTCCCCCGCTAAGTGCTTGACTAACATAGTCATGACCATCAACACGTTCACCAACAATTGCTGCAAATAGATCACCAGATTTACATAACCGAGAATCAATGGAAATTCCCGAAACATTTATAGCGGGATCACCGATTAAATCACCGCCAACAATGTCGCAAATCTGTCCAAGCGTTAGGTCATACATTCTTGGACTCCTCACTTACAACTACGCGATCATCAAACGGAAAGACCTTGCCAGCGATCTCCTGGCCTGATTCGTGTCCCTTTCCAAGGACTGCAATTACGTCACCAGACTCGGCGAGTTCAAGCGCTTTAGATATTGCTACCCTGCGATCGCCTACTTCAAAAACTTGTGCTGGGCAGTCAGTTGTGCCATCGATAACTGACTTGCGGATCGCTGCTGGATCCTCAGATCTTGGATTGTCATCGGTAACAATGACGACATCTGAAAGTTGAGCTGCTACTTTGCCCATGAGTGGGCGCTTTAGAGCATCACGGTCGCCACCACAACCAATTACCGTGATGATTCGCTTTGGATTTGCATTTTTAACTACGGTCAGAACAGTTGCTACTGCATCAGGAGTATGAGCGTAATCAACAATTGCAGTTCCAGGACTGTCAATAGTAACTTTCTCTAATCTTCCCGGGATCGATCGAACTTTCTTTAATGATTCAAGTCCTGCTGCCATTGAAAGTCCAAGAAATTGACTCGCGGCTAAAGCGCAGGCGGCATTGGTCGCGTTATAGGAGCCAAGCATGTTCACTGATATAGAAATTGAATCTGAGTTCTTAATCTCAATCTGCTGCGTAGTCATACCATCAGCATTTGAGTTAGCTTGGGCAGCTTTCCAATCACCATTTGCTCCGATAGTAAGAACTGGGATCTTGGTTTGAGCCGCGAGTTTAACTCCCCAATCATCATCAGTGCAGACAATTGCTTGCTTGGAGAACTCTGGTGTAAACAAAAGTGCTTTAGCGGAAAAATAGTTTTCCATGGAGCCGTGAAAATCTAAATGATCCTGCGTCAGATTTGTAAAGACAGCAACATCAAACTTAATTCCGGATACTCGGTTTAGGGCAAGAGCGTGACTAGAAACTTCCATGAATACGTTAGTTATTCCACGCTCTGCCATAACGGCCAACGTTGCAAACAAATCAGTGGACTCAGGTGTCGTTCTAGCACCAGGTAAGTGCTCTTCATCCAGGTAGGTTCCTAGCGTGCCAATCACACCTACATGCTTTCCAGCGTCTAAAAACATGGAGCGCAAAATGTGAGTGGTGGTGGTCTTTCCATTTGTTCCAGTTACACCAGTTAGCGTTAGCTTCTTCTCGGGATGGCCATAAATTTCACCTGCCAATTTCGCCATGTCTTCTCTGGCATGGGATAACTCAATTACTGGTAGTCCTTTTTGTTCAGCAACTGAAGCGCCATGTGCATCCGATGCAACTGCCACTGCACCGTTCATAATTGCTTCATCAATGAAGTCGATGCCATGGTTGTTTGCGCCAAGTAAGGCTACATAAAGGTCACCTGGTATCACAGACCTTGAGTCATGTGTGATTCCAAAAACTGTTGCTTCGCCAACTTGTGATCCCGACACTAAGGTGGCGAGTTGCGAAAGCGCGGTACCTTCAGTCTTTGGTCGGGTCATTGCACTTACCACTCAATTGAAAGCTTGGGAGGCTTGGTTGTTGAAGGTGGAACTTTCTTGTGCGCTAGCGCGTAGGTCATGACTTTCTTGAATACTGGTCCAGCAACCACGCTTCCGTACGTACTGGTTTTTGGATTATGAATACTAACGCTCATCACAAGTGCTGGCTTTTCTGCCGGCGCCATTCCAATGAATGACGATGTGTAGCCACTGTATCCGCCGCTTGCTTCGTCATATCTATTTGCGGTACCAGTCTTTCCACCAACTCGGTAGCCAGGTATCTGCAAACTCTTAGCTGTTCCACCTTCTGCAACAACGCTTTCAAGCATTTCTCGAACAGTCTTTGCAGTTTCGGCACTTACGACTCGAACGCCTTCATCAAGTTTGCTTGGTTCATAGACACCTTCGCTATTTGAATAACCTGCGATAAGTCGAGGCAGCATGCGAACGCCATCATTTGCAATAGTTGCAAACACGCTGGTTGCCTGAACTGCATTCACCGATAGACCTTGGCCGAATGCCAAAGTTGGGAAGGTCGTATCAGACCATTGGTTTTCATCATTTATGTCTGGTAACTGTCCCGGGCTTTCACCTGGGAAATTCATTCCCGTAGTTTGCCCAACGCCAAACTTCTGCAAGTACTGATACAGCTTTTTCTCACCAATAGTTTCAGCAGCCAAGATCGTTCCAATATTGCTTGACTTTGCAAGTACGCCTGCCAGAGTAAGCCTCAAAGTTGGGTGATCTATGTAATCTTTAAATGAGGTGCCGCCTCGACTTAGGCGGTTTTCAACTGTGAACTTAGTTCCAGCATTTGCTCCACCTTCCTCAACCACGGACGCTAGTGTCATCACCTTGCTGGTTGAACCGGGTTCAAAGACATCAGTTACTGCGGTGTTTCGCTTAGATTTGTCATCTGTTGCAAAAGGCTTATTGGGATCAAATGTTGGGTACGTGGCCATTGCCAAGATGTTGCCAGTTCCAGGCTCCATGATCACGGCTTCGCCGCCTTCAGCGCCTGTAGCTATCACTTGATCGGCTAAAGATTTTTCTAACATGGCTTGCAAATTTGAATCAATAGTTAGTCGAACTGATAGACCGTTTACTGGATCAATACTCTGACGTTCACTCGTAGGAATTTCTCGGCCATTAACTCGCTCAACAGTGAGTTTCCCATCTTGACCCATCAACTGTTCATTGAGTCCAAATTCAAGACCGCCTAGTCCAGTTCCCTCGGCACCAACATATCCAACGACACTGGCAGCAAGATTCCCGTTTGGATAAACCCGATTGGTTGTTGGTTCGCTGAACACTCCTGGTATTCCGAGTTCAGCAACTTGTTTCCAAGTTTCTGGAGTGATTCGCTTTGCAACATAAGAGAACCTTGAATCGACCGTAAGCGATTCAACTATCTTTTCAACTGGAATTCCGAGGATTGGTGATAATGCTGCTGCTGTTGCAGCAGGGTCAGTAATCAACTTTGGGTCTACTGTTACATTTCGTGCGATAACCGTTGTTGCAATTGGCACGCCTTCGCTATCGGTGAAGTTTCCACGTAGAGCTGGCAAAGTCAAAGTTTGTAGTCGAGAGTTTTGAGCATTAGCTGCGAGTTCGGGTCCGCGAACAACTTGAAGTTCAACTAAACGAGCCATGTAGAGAGACATAACCACCAGAAAAACAAATGTTATAAAGCGAATTCTTTTTCTTGGGCTTTCAAGTGGAACCATTACCGGTCCAGTTGGAACATATCTTTGGTTTGAATTCTGCGGGCGTTGCGGTTCTTGCTGATCTGGACGACGCTGTGAAGTTGGTGTACTCATTGCGCCGCCGGCACAACAGGTGCAACTGCGACAACAGGCTTACCAAGAATTTCACGATCTGAGAGTCGCAGAAACACTGGGGTTTGAGCTGGAACCATTCCCATTTTTTGTGCCGTGAGAATCAAGTTTCCTGGTGATTCGCCCGCAGCTACAGCACTAGCAATTCGCTGCTCTTCTGCCGTCATCTGGCTTAGTTGAATTTGCAGCGCATATTTTTGGAATGATGCTTGAGCGGCAAGAGTATTTACATACAAGAGCATCATCATTCCCGAGACAATCATCCCAATAATGACAAAAAGAAAAGTTCGGTTACTTGCTCGACCTTGAGGAACGCCGACTGGAATTGCCTGAGCAATTGGCGAAACCAACGGCTTCATCATTGGCTTAACCAATGAAAGCTTTCGCAAAGTGCGTGACTTGCGAGGTATTGGTGCTAACGCGGGAGTACGGGCGGGAACTGCACTCATGCTGCCACCCCAATTCTTTGAGCGGCACGTAAGCGAACAGATGTCGCACGAGAATTTTCAGTAATCTCGGCGTCGCTCGCTGGTTCGGATCCACGAGTTAGTAGTTGGAGCCAAGGCTTGTCCGATTCCGGAATGATGGGCATTTCGATCGGAGTTTTTGATTCAGTGCCAATTCGGAGTGCGTTCTTTACGATGCGATCTTCAAGTGAGTGATATGACAAGACCACAATTCGGCCATCAAGTGCTAAGCAATCAAGCGCAGCTGGGATCGCTCGCTCCAAGACTGCTAGTTCGTCGTTAACTTCAATTCGCAGTGCCTGGAATGTGCGCTTGGCAGGATTGCCACCAGTACGACGTGTTGCGGCTGGAATGGCATCGCGAACCACTGTTACCAAATGGTCACTATTTGTAAATGGCTTTATCTCACGCTCGCGAATGATGGCATTTGCAACGCGAGCTGCAAATCTTTCTTCACCATATTCGCGAAGAATTCGTGCCAAGTTTGCGAAGTCGTAATTGTTAACAATGTCAGCTGCAGTCTGGCCATTCGTGCCATCCATGCGCATATCTAATGGAGCATTTCGAGAATAAGTAAATCCACGCTGATCTTTATCTAGCTGCATTGATGAAACACCAAGATCAAACAAAATGCCTTGAACGCGTTCAATGTTTAAGTTCGCTAAAACTTCCGGAATCTCGTCATAAACTGCAAGTGCAAAATCAACCCGTGGTGCGAATCTTGCTAACCGTTCTTGCGACATCGCTAACGCTTCTGGGTCACGGTCAATACCAATTACTCGTAGATTAGGAAACTCGGTTAGAGCTGATTCGGTATGTCCGCCGAGTCCTAAAGTTGCATCGACCAAAATTGCATTGTCAGCGCTAATTGCTGGAGCCAACAAATCCAAGCAGCGTTGGCGCAGAACTGGCTCGTGGGTAAATGTAGTCATTACGCCACATCTGATCTTGTTACTGCCTTTAGTCCCTGGCCGTTGGAGAGCCTGGCACCGGGGAAGGTGCGCCAGGATCGATTCAACGGCCAGAGGCCAAAAGCAGCAGCAAATTGCGTCACTGCTGACTTGCTTGAGTTAGAAGGAGTTAAAGTCATGGCATTACGTCTTCATCAAGTGCGGCAAAGCCTGGCTCTTGAGCTTCTAGGTATTGATTCCAAGCAATAGTCGCCCAAACTTCAATGCGAGTATCAGCGCCGACTACAACCAGTTCGCGATCTAATCCGGCCCATTCTCGAAGTGGAGCTGGAATGGTGATTCGACCTTGCTTGTCTGCTGAGTCATCAAAAGCGGATGAGAAAAACACACGGGTATAAGCCCGAACTTTTTCGTTGTTCTGAGAGCGGCGGCGCAGGCTTTCGGCATATTCATCAAACTGCTCAGTTGGCCATATAACGACGCATCGTTCTTGGCCTTTAGTCATAACTAGGCCATCAGTTAGAGGTTCGCGGAATTTAGCCGGCAGGATCAGGCGGCCTTTTTCGTCCAGTTTTGGGGTGTGGGTACCTAAGAACACCTAAATCACCACCCAAACCAATGGCAACCCTTCCCCAGGTCACCTCGTTGTCCCAGATTACTCCCTTTTGCTCCACTGTCAACCCAATTTAGACACCAAATTTCTCATCTTTAACAAATATTGACCATTTATTCAATGTTTTATGGGTGGAGGAAAATGGGGCTATTTTCAAAAAACTCTGTATTTAAGGATATCCCCCACTTTCCGCCATTAATTCGACCTTTATAGAGTCAAGTAACTGGGCAATGCGCGCCCAGGAATCAATAGGAGATGAAATGACCACCGCAGTGCAAAAGCGAATGCGCGATCTTTCCGGACATAACTACATTTCCAATGATTGGCAGCCAAGCACTGGAAGTCTCGTTGACTTGATCGATCCAGCAACTGAGGAAGTCGTTGGTCATTTCGCGAATGCAACAAAAGCTGAAGTTGATATTGCTGTAGTTGCAGCAAATGCTGCTCAAAAACAGTGGTGGGCTATGAGCGCACTTGATCGTGCTAATGCAATGCATCAAGTTGCAGATCGCATG
>JBIIAS010000143.1:0-3284 GCA_044239795.1 Candidatus Nanopelagicales bacterium
GGGACTTGAACCCCCAACCCGCTGATTAAGAGTCAGCTGCTCTGCCAGTTGAGCTAGCGGTGCTTGGTCGTGATTGTTCTTCGTATTGATTTAGTACAAGTGAACATTAGCAGTAGGTCAGGACTTGGGAAAAGCTGGGGAGGTTAAGGCCGAATCGGTCTCTTCGTCATGGCCAGATTCGAGTGCAAGCAAGCTGATCAGGACAAGGACGATTCCCAGGTACTGCGCTCCAACAGGTAATCCTCGACCCACTAATGCGCCAGAAAGAATTGCTACTACTGGGATTACGTTGAGCGTTAGAGCAGTCTGTTTAGTCGTTAAGTTAGGCGCTGCGAAGTTGAATAACAAGAATGGCAATGTAGTTCCGACGATTCCACCAAGTATCGCCATATAGAAGTAGGGGCCAACTGATTGCGGGGTTGGAATATCCGTTTTGGTGGCAAGCAGAACTACGACCGACAAAAAGCTTGCCGAAGTCATTTGACCAAGAGTTAGTGCAATGGTGTTCACATCTGCCTTCAATCTGCGCATCAATAATCCGTAAATTGCTCCGCACAGACCAACACCTAAGAATGCTGCCGCGCCAACCATGCCAGCTGAGAATGTGAAGCCCAAAATTTCTACAGTCTGACCAGCTGTTTCAGGATTACTTGACTGACCCGCAATACCAACGATGATCGCACCAGAGACACCAATAAGTAATGCGACAACCGACCAAGCATTTAGTTTTTCGCGCAGGAACAGCGCGCCACCAATTGCCAAAAAGATAACTTCACTTGACATCAAGATGGCACCGGTTGTTACGGTTCCGTACTGCCAGCCGATGTTTCCAAGTAAGTAGGCAAGTCCTGGCTGGATCAAGCCAAAGGGAAGTGCAATTTTCCAAGGAACTTGACGAATTGCTTTACGAAGTGATGGAACTACTAACGCAACAATAAAGAACAGAAATAGTCCGCTGACAATTTCAATTACAAAGAATGAAATCGGGTCTATGAATTCGATTGCAATGTCGCCAATTGGGTTAGCAACGCCCCAGCCAACCATGGCAAGGACCATTGCTAACAAGTATCTATTTGCAAACATAACTGAACCAGTATGTACTATCCCAAGCCTCGCAAGGCAGGATTAGTGCCTCATAGATACGCGACTTGCTTAGCGCTTAATTCGCTTCGAGGAATTCCTTTAGCAAGGCATCGAACCTGATTCGCTGATCTTTTCCAGCAATCACGTGTGATGCATCTGGCCAAGTGATACCAATGCAGTTTGGAATCAAGTCTTCAATCACTTGAGTGTGACGTGCTGTTGTGATTGAATCTTGCAGCGCGTGCAAAACAAGTGATGGAGTTTTGATGTGTGGCAAGCGCTCACGTGCGTCATGGTTATTGCAAGCATGAACGTAACGCTCATGAGCGGCCAGATTGCCATTCAAATCCGCCCAGGTTCCGTTATCTCCGAGTAGTCGATCGCGATTCTCGTTGTAGAAATCTCCTGGGAATGAAAATGATGCAACAAACTTCTGAAAGGCATAGAAGCCAGATTCTTGGTGCATAGTTGTCATGCTGTCTAATTGGTCAACCATGATTGGATCGGCGTAAGCCCAAGTGCCAGTCATTACTAACGAGCGAGCTAGATCAGGTCGCGCGTATGCGAGTTCTTGACCAATGCACGCGCCCATGCCAACCATTCCGACAATGTGAACGTTGGTCCAACCCAAGTGATCTAGAAGTTTTGCCAAGTCATCAGCAAACAATTGCATGGTTGCTTCTTGTGTGTAGTCATCTGTGCTTTCGCGCATTCCACGGTAATCAAAAGTCAAAACTTCATACGTTTCAAATAAGTAACGTGGAGCATCTTTTTGTTTTCCGTGGCAAAAAGTTCCCCAGCCTCCCATTACGACTGCTTTATCTGCTCCCGGAATACCGGAAACTTCGTAATACATTGAATGGCCATTTACATCTAAAGTCGGCATGAAAGCTCCAGGATCGAGGGGTCAATTACTCCAAATGTATACAAAGTTGGGAATTTTGGCTCAAAAACCCAATAACTGCGTTACCAAATGTTCCTTTTGGACACAAAATGTACATTCTTGAGGACAAAGTTGAGTTTTCGGACTAAGTTTCAGAGAAACGCTCTGTGTGGATCTGTGTTCACACTGCCTAGATTGCGATTTGAAACCGGAAGGAGTTCCCAAGTGGATCTCGGAGTATTTTTACCAATTGGCAATAATGGTTGGCTGATTTCAACCACATCGCCGCAATACAAGCCATCTTTCGAATTGAACGTTGAATGTGTTCAGCGTGCTGAAAAGTATGGTTTTGAATTTGCACTGTCAATGATCAAGCTTCGTGGCTTTGGTGGACAGAGTGAATTCTGGGATTACAACTTAGAATCCTTTACCTTGATGGCTGCCCTTGCTGCACGTACCGAAAAGATCAAGCTTTTCGCATCAACAGCAATCCTTACTTTGCCACCAGCAATTGTGGCTCGTATGGCAGTTACTATCGATTCAATCGCGCCAGGTCGTTTCGGCGTAAACATCGTGTCCGGTTGGGCAAAGGGTGAATACGATCAAATGGGTCTATGGCCAGGAGACGAATACTTCGGCTACCGCTACGAATACTCAGAAGAGTACGTACGCGTTATGCAGGAACTTTGGAGCAAGGGATCTTCTGACTTCAAGGGACAGTTCTTCAAGATGGATGACTGCCACATGTTGCCAAAGCCATCTTCAAAGATTCAGCTTGTAGCTGCTGGTCAGTCAGAACGCGGTATGCGTTTCTGTGCTGAGTACGGTGACTACCAGTTCATCTTGGGAACTGGCGTAAACACACCTAAGGCATTCGCCCCAAGTGCAGAACAGCTTGTTCGTGCAACCAAGGAAACTGGCCGCGACGTCGGTGCCTTCGTTCTGTTCATGGTTATCACCGATGAAACAGACGAAAAGGCCATGGCTAAGTGGAAGCACTACAACGCTGGCGCAGACGCTGGCGCATTGTCATGGATGGCTGGCCAGGCTGCTGCAGACGTTAATGCAGACGGTTCCGGAACTGCCGCCAACATCGCACTTCCAGAAGGTGCTATCAACTTCAACATGGGAACACTTGTTGGCTCATACGCCTCAGTTGCTCGCATGCTTGATGAAGTTGATACCGTTCCAGGCGTTAAGGGTGTCATGTTGACATTCGATGACTTCGTAACTGGCATGGACATCTTCGGTACAAAGGTTCAGCCTTTGATGAAGACCCGCGTAGGCAAGTAATACCTCTCGTTAAAAAACGAGCACC
>JBIIAS010000172.1:0-3176 GCA_044239795.1 Candidatus Nanopelagicales bacterium
TGGAATTGTTTTGAACAAGAACTCAATTCCTTACGATCCAAAGCCAGCTGCTGTTACTTCTGGTGTTCGCGTTGGAACGCCTTCCCTTACAACACAAGGCATGGGTGTTCCAGAAATGGCCACTATTGCAAGCATGATTGGTCGTGCGGTTAAGTCTGATAATCCTGCAGTACATGCTGAAATCAAGGCTGAAGTACTTGATTTAACAGCCAAGTTCCCGGCATACCCGCGTCCATAACTTTCCCTGGGGTCTAACCTTTTGTTATGCGTGAGTATTTATTGTGTCTAGCTGCTGCAGCAGCGGTCACATATTTACTAACTCCATCAGCGCGGGCATTGGCAATTCGTTATGGCGCCATGGCCGATGTCAGAGATCGCGATGTGCACATCTTCCCGACACCACGTTGGGGTGGCTTGGCGATGTTGGCAGGCCTCGGGGTCGCAATTATCTTGGCAAGCCAATTGCCTTTGATGTCGACAATCTTTAATGATCGTAGACAGATCTATGCACTGATTATTGGCTGCTTAATCATCGTTGCCTTAGGCGTACTCGATGACAAGTTTGGTTTAGACGCACCAACAAAACTTGTGGGACAAATCTTGGCTGCCGGAACTATGGCAATGCAGGGCGTGACTTTGGTGTGGTTACCGATTCGTGGAACTTTCATTCTTGATCCGACAACTTCGGTATTGCTTACCGTGTTGGTGGTATTGGTAAGTATCAACGCAGTAAATATGGTGGATGGCTTAGATGGCCTAGCTGCTAGCATCGTTTTAGTTGGTGCTGGCGCATTCTTTGCCTACTCTTATTTTCTCTCAGTTGCTAATGGGTATCAGCGCGCGGCACTTGCCACATTGATCTCTGCATCGTTGATTGGAATGTGCGCTGGCTTCTTGCCACACAACTGGTACCGAGCAAAGGTGTTTATGGGGGACACCGGATCAATGTTGATTGGGCTATTGATGGCGGCTTCGTCGATCATGCTCACCGGACAAGTTGATCCAGGTGGATTAAGTGGCGGAACATTGCTGCCCGCGTTCTTGCCGATCGTTCTTCCGCTCTCAATTCTGGCCGTTCCGTTACTTGACTTGCTATTGGCTGTAGTTCGAAGAACCCGAAAGGGCCGTTCCCCGTTTGCACCAGACAAAGAACATCTGCATCATCGGTTGCTCAAGTTGGGTCATGGCCAAGAGCGCGCAGTTTTGATCATGACCGCATTTACTGGATTACTTGCCTTTGGCGCAGTAAGTACTGCCTTCGTCCCGGTTTGGGTTACCGGATTAGGGGCAGGCTTAGGTGTGGTCGCACTTGCCAGCTGGGTGCTAAATCCACCTCGTACTAGAACTAGAGCTAGAACCTAAATTGAATGTTGAGTACCGCCCGTCACTAACCGAGAGCTAAATGAGAGACTGATTTTTATGACAAGCCAACGCCTAATTCTTCGAGCAGCCATTCCAACCTTTATAGTTGGCGCATTGGCGACAATCACGGGGTTTATTTCCAGTGGTACCAAGGGCTTAATTGCCGGAGTGTTCGGCACCTTACTTGTCGTGATTTTCTTCACAGCCGGACAACTGGCACTGGATAAGGTCATTCGCACCAATCCAGGAATCGCCACTTCGATGGCCCTATTGCTTTATTTGATCAAAGTCGCAGTCCTATTTGTTTTGTTGCTCCTGTTCAAGGACACTGAAGCCTTCGATACCAAGGTATTCGCGGCAACTATCGTTTCCTGCACAATCGTTTGGCTAGTTGCAGAAACCTGGGCATTTGCCACAGCAAAAGTCCTTTATGTGGAGCCTGGATCTGGTCCTGATATTCGACCGGTTGATACCTCCCAGCCAAAAGATTTGTGACCTTGTGAAATTAATCGCAAAGCCAGGGGTCAGTTCTGCACCCCTGGAAATACCTGATAATCTGGCGGAGCAATGAAGGAAGACGGAGCTGAATTCCCCAACAGCAACGACAACCGCGAAACATCAGACATGGCCTGGCGTTCAGTTAGTAACTTAACTGCCGGGTTATTGCTGTATGGCGGACTTGGTTGGTTTCTCGGACAAAAGTTCGGACACCAAAACGCTTTCATGGCCGCTGGATCGATTCTTGGAATTGGCTTAGCGCTTTACCTCACCTACGCACGCGTTTCGGCAATGGATCGAAACACCACTACGAGTGACCGGAGGAAAGACCAGCAATGAGTGTAGTTAAGTTCAGCGGTGACAGTTCATGTCCCGTAACGCCACACCTGAATTCAGGTTGCGGTTTTCCTGCACCAAACGCTGAAATCTTTTTCCTCGAGCCGTACACAACTTTGAACGTCTTTGGTATGGAGTTTGTAATTGGTAAAACTTCAATTCTTGCCGCATTAGTTTCCTTGATCGTGGCAACGTTTTTCTTAGCTGCTGCCCGCCCACGCAAAATGGTGCCAGGCAAGCTGCAGTCAATAGGCGAACAGGCTTACTTGTTTGTCCGCGATCAAATTGCTCGGGAAGTAATTGGCAAGGACGGCGATCGTTTCGTGCCGTTCCTAGGTTCGCTTTTCTTCTTCGTTTGGATTTCAAACTTGATGGGTGTTATCCCAGGTGCGCAATTCCCAATCATGTCCAGCTTGGCTTTTCCGGTATCGCTGACTCTGATGGTTTACGCGACTTACATGTACATCGGTATGAAGCACCAAGGCCCAATCAAATTCTTTACCAGTGCGATGTTCCCTCCAGGTGTGCCAAAACCTATGTATGTGCTACTTGCGCCACTTGAATTGCTGCAGCTAGTAGTTACTCGACCAGTTACTCAGGCAATTCGTTTGTTCGCCAACATGTTCGCAGGTCACTTGCTACTTACAACGTTTACCGTTGGTGCCTACTACTTATTGTCACCATCAATTGTGGGAGTTCTTGGAGCAGCTACATCATTTGGCGTCACCGTGGTGCTCACTGGATTTGAAATGTTCATTCAAGGTCTACAGGCATTCATTTTCACGCTATTGACTGCCGTTTACATTGGTGGATCACTACACGCAGAACATTAAGATTTTCCAATCGAGAAATTGATTGGAACTTGCAAGACAGAAAGTAAACCTGAGTTACTGGACAAGCCAGTAACTCTCGACAGAAGGAATAAGTTATGTCAGTGCTAGCAGAAGTAACCGGCTCGATCGGTTCAATTGGCTACGGCC
>JBIIAS010000033.1:0-12316 GCA_044239795.1 Candidatus Nanopelagicales bacterium
TTGTTTTGAGTGCAGATCGTCCAGCATCTGTGCGCGGCAAAAGTGCGCCGCAAACGATTAATCAATTTGGTTTATTCGGATCTTTCATTAAGTCGCAAATCGATGTAGTCGCTGGCAACACAGTTGCATTAGACGTCAGCAAGGTAATTGACTCGACGGTTTCAGGTCGGCCTGGTCCGGTTCAAGTAAACGTGCAGTTCGAAATGCCACTGATGCCAGATGTGAATGAAATGGAATGGCAACCAAAAGCGCCAAGCCTTAACTCAATTTTAAAAACTGAATGCCATCAGAAAGAGATCGAAATCTCGGGTCATGGAATTTTTGTAATTGGAGACAACGCCGACCCAGAAGCAGTAGATGAGATTAATCAGATCTCGCAAGAAATAAGTTGGCCAATTATTTGGGAACCAACTGCAAATGCCCACATACTTCCTAACGCAATTTCTCATGGAGTGGTTTTACTGCAAGCAGAAGTTGCACCAAAAGTTGATGTTGTAGTCACCTTGGGAACGGTTGGGTTATCGCGTGCGATTTTAGGATTACTAAAGAGCGTTCCAACTCACTTAGCAATTCACAGTGCGAGTGCTGGATCGGACTTACCGGATCCAGTTTCTAGTGCCAACGAGATTCTGGAATGTGTACCAAAGCTAAAGACAACAGTTGATTCAGAGTGGTTAAGCCAATGGCAAACTCTGGACAACAAAGCCACATCTTCGATAACTGCCGTGTTAGCGCCGGACACATTGTCAGGACCAAGCGCTGCGCAAGTGGTTTGGAACCAAGCTGGTGAAGCTGATCAATTGTTTGTGGCTGCCTCCTGGCCAGTCCGTCATCTTGAAGCATATGCTTCCAAGCGAAAAGGTTTGCAGGTATTTGGCAACCGAGGTGCAAATGGAATTGATGGCTTGATTTCAACGGCTACTGGTGTAGCAATTGGTACCAAGAAGCGAACCGTTTTGCTTATGGGTGACATCGCATTCCTGCACGATCTTGGTGGCTTGAACTTAGGCGAAGGCCAAGACCAGCCAAACTTGACGATCGTAGTTTTGGACAATAACGGAAGTGGAATTTTCAGCCAGCTCGAACAAGGTGCAGATGAATACAAAGAATATTATGAAAAAGTCTTTGGCACCCCACATGGCAAAGACCTATGGGTAATTGCAGAGTCATTGGGCATTCCGGCGAAGCAAGTTACTACGAAAACTGAATTGAATTTCGCTTTGGAAAGTTTTGAAAAAATGCCAGGCATTAAAGTCATCGTTTGCCTGACAGGAGACCGAAGCGCAGAGAATGATTTGATTAAACAAATCGTCGCTCAAGTTAAAGGCAGCTAAGGATTAAAAATGCGAGCTCGTGATTTAGGCATCAGCTTTGAGGGTCAGCCTGGCGCATTAAATGCCATCACAGATGTTCCGGGCCTTGAAGTTGGCATGGTTACTTTGATTTCCGGCGAAGGCGATTTAGTTCCTGATGGTGGCCCAGTTCGAACTGGGGTAACTGCGATTTTGCCAGTCGGCAAGACAGACACTCAACAGGCAATACCTGCTGGAATCTATTCACTTAACGGCAACGGTGAGATGACAGGCTCACATTGGATTAACGAAACCGGTGGCCTCTCTGGTCCAATCATGATTACCAACACTCATGCAGTTGGAACAGTTCATCGCGGTGTTATCGAATGGGTAAAACAAAACTTTCCTGAGGCAGCCATGGAATGGCTACTTCCAGTGGTTGCGGAAACTTGGGATGGCTATCTAAATGACATCAACGGCGCGCATGTAACCACTGAACATGCAATCTCGGCAATCAACTCAGCAACCGGTGGGGTAGTCAGCGAAGGCTCGCATGGCGGCGGAACTGGAATGAATTGCTACGGATTCAAAGGCGGTAATGGAACAGCATCTCGCACGGTTCCATTCGGCGGCAATGAGTATGTTGTAGGTGTTTTTGTTCAGGCCAACTTTGGGGATCGAAAGGAACTTAGAATCCACGGTCAAGATATGTCGGATTTAGAAGTGCCAAACCCGATGGACGAATCAACTTGGATTGACCGAGACAAATCCCGAACCGTTCCTGGTGGAGCTGGATCCGTAATTGTCATTGTCGCCACAAATGCACCATTGCTTCCTGATCAATGTCGGGCATTGGCCAGGCGGGTTCCTCTTGGGTTAGCCAGAACTGGAACGGCAGGTGGACATTTCAGTGGAGATATCTTCTTGGCTGTTTCCACTGCGCAACCAGGCGAACTTTCAAGTGGCTTTCCAACTAAATCCCGTCAGGAAGCGGAATTGAAATCTCTTGAATTCGTACCTTGGAATTATCTGGATGCTTTCTTTACCGCGGTTGTGCAAGGCGTTGAAGAGTCAGTTTTGAATGCGCTGGTAAACAACGAAACGATGATTGGTCGTGACGGCAATGCTTCATATGCACTTCCGCATGATCAAGTTAAATCCCGAATTTCTAAGCAGTAACTGCCTAAACGTCAGTCCCAGCAAGTACGGTTAATGCAACAAGGGAGAAAATGAAATGGCTGACAAATCAATTCGGATTGATGTTGAACAACCCGAAAAAGCAAATCTCCCAAAGCGCGTTTCCTACTCACAAATGTCTCTGTATCAACAATGCGGACTAAAGTACTTCTTCTCTTACATTGATGGCTGGCGCGAACCTCCTACATCTGCATTAGCCGGCGGTTCAATAACTCATGAAGTTGTTGAGCACCTCTACCGTTTAGCTCCTGAAGAACGAACTTTAGAAGCTGCAATGGAATTACTTCGAGAGCATGGTCCGCGCATGCTCAAGTCGACTGAGTACAAACCATTTGAATCTGACAACAAAATGAAATATAGCGTGAAAGAGGCTATTGAAAATTTGTTCAAGGTTGAAAACCCACCTGAAGTTGTGGTTCAGCAAGAACATCTTGAAATGGAATTAAGTGTCGAAATTAATGGTGTGAATTTTTTTGGAAAAGTTGACCGGTTCACAGTAGATGGCGTGAATCGGGTCACTGACTACAAGACTGGAAAAAGTCCTGGAAAGTTTGTCGATGACAAGTTGGCGCAACCGTATCTGTATGCGTTGGGATTCAAAACGCAATACGACATCGACGTAGATGAAGTGGAACTCATTTTTCTAAACGCCCAAGAAGTTGTGAGACGACCGGCAGACTCTGGATTAGTTATTTCACAAGGTGAAAAGCTTTCGCAGATGCGGGCGGGTAGCGAGAGTGACGTTAAGAACTCCTCGTGGGAAGCCAGAGTCTCGCGCCTTTGTGATTACTGCGCATTTGAAAGAGTCTGCCCAGCCAGAACTCCAGATGCTCCAGTTCCTGGCTCTACCGAGTGCGACACCAAACTAAGTGATGCCGGACTTCTGCATAAGTAGTCGAGTGCCTGAAGTTGTTTTGAGCGAGCAGTTCTAGACTTATCTCATGCGTAATTCCAGATATCGTTATTCTCGCTTGGTCATGGTTATTGGATCAATTGTTTTTGCGGTAAGTGCTGGTGTTCTACTCGTTGATCCTGCAGCCTTTGTGTCTTACATAGGTCTAACTTCAAACGAATCCGTTGTTTGGTCATTTAGATTGACCGGCGTTCTTTTGGTTGCACTGGCAACTCACATGGGCACTACATCGAGGAATGCTGGAGACCCTGCGTTTCGCAGAGCTGCAGTTGTAATGATCTTGGTTTCAATTGGCTTGGCAGTATTGACTTATCTTGCGCCAGGCACCGCAACAACTGGTCGTTGGGTTTTTGTTGGCCTTGGTTCTGGGTTTGCTGCGTTGTATTTGATCACACTTCCGATCAAGTCAATTGGTTATAAGGAAGAGCAGCCAACTAGCGCATGAGCTTGGCTGACATTTTAGATACTCGCGATCCTGTAACGGTCGCAAATCCTTACGACATTTATCGCCAGCTTCGAGCTCATCGGGACTTAGTTTGGAGTGATCGTCTCGGGCTATGGTTGGCACCCACACATGAAACTGCCAATGCAACTTTGCGAAACAAAAGTTTGGGTCGGCTATACAAGGCTCAAGAACCATTTGATGAGTGGGAAATCTTCAACTGGCTGCATTCAGATTCAATTTTGGATAGCGAGCCACCAAAACACACACGCTTGCGCTCGTTAGTTCAAAAAGCATTCACTCCTGGACGAATTGCAGCGCTCGAACCAAACATTCAAGACATCTGCGAGCGACTACTTGATGATGCTGAGGCAAAGCTTGCAAGTTCTGGAAGCTTTGACATCTTGGCCGATTACGCCGAGCCGTTGCCAGTGCTGGTTATCGCAGACCTCTTAGGTGTCCCGCGCGAAATGGCTAATGACTTACGTCTCTGGTCGCAAGACATAGTGAAGATGTATGAGTACGGCAGGACTCGGGAACAAGAACTTGCTGCTCAGAAAGCCGGTCTTGAATTCAGTTCCTACATATCTGACCTGGCTGCTAAGCGAAAAGTCGATCCACAACAAGACTTAATCACGGCCTTAGTTGAAGTTGAAGAACAAGGCGAGAAGTTAAATGAACACGAACTTATTGCAATGTGTGTTTTGCTGCTTAACGCTGGTCACGAAGCCTCGGTAAATGGTTTTGGCAATGGCATGGTTGCGATGTTCCGTAATGCAGATCAACTTGAACTAATGAAAAGCTCGCCACGGGAACTTACAGAAACTGCACTTGAAGAAATGATGCGGTTTGATTCACCACTTCATATGTTTGAAAGAACCGCAACCACTGAAACCGTAATTGGCGAAACCACAGTGCTTGAAGGTCAAAAAGTTGTGGCAATGTTGGGTTCAGCAAATCGCGATGAAGAAGTCTTCGAAGATACTGATCGCTTCGATATCACCAGGAAACAAAATCCACATATTGCATTCGGGGCCGGAATACATTTCTGCATTGGAGCACCATTAGCTCGCCTCGAGATGGCGAACTCGTTACCAATGATGTTTGAAAGATTTCCAAATTTGCAGTTGGCGGGAACACCAGTTCAACGACCAACTTTTGTATTACGAGGCTGGGAAACAATCCCGGCTAATAACGGCTAGTTATTCCAAAGCAGATTTCATCGCAGCAAACTTTGCTTGCGACTCAGCTACTTCAGATTCGCCATTAGATCCAGCAACAATTCCACAACCAGCAAACAGCCGCAAAGTCTTGCGATCCTCAGTTTCAATCAGCGCGCATCGCAATGCAATTCCAAATTCACCATCACCATTAGCAGCTAACCAACCAACAGGTGCGGAGTAGCGGCCTCGATTCATACCTTCAAGTTCTCTAATAACGTGAGTAGCGCGCTCGGTTGGAGTTCCACAAACAGCAGCAGTTGGATGCAATGAAGCAGCAAGTGCCAATGCTGGAGCTGCATCAACAAGTTCGCCAGTAACGTCAGTTGCTAAGTGCTGAACATTAGCCAGTCGCAAAATGAATGGTCGCTCTGGCACATTCAAATCAGTGCAGTGTGTTGCTAGTGCAGCTGCAACTGATTCGACGGCATAAACATGTTCTTCTTGGTCTTTATCTGAATCAAGCAGCTCAGCAGCAAGCTGACCATCTCGATCTGTGTCGCGACTTCGACGCATAGTTCCAGCTAGTACGCGACTTGTTACATGCTCACCATCACGTCGAATCAAAAGTTCAGGAGTTGCTCCAACTAATCCATCAACACAGAATGTCCAACATTCTGGAAATGACTCATTGAGACGAATCAAGAGCGCTCCAACATGAAGCGGCTCATCTAGTTGGGCCACTATGTCGCGAGCTAAAACTACTTTGTCTAGTTCACCAGCATTAATTCGTGAAACTGCGGTGTCGACAGACGATTGCCATTCAGAAACTGGACGCGTTCCTGGTAGCCAAGTTACGTTGTTTAATCCTTGGGCAACTACATGTGGTCGGTTAATCTCGCTGAGCACTCCAGCAAACTGCGAATCAGAAATTGCAACATCACTAGTGATAGTCAATTTGGTTCCAGTCTGGGTCCGGATGATTGCTACTTCCGGGATCACTAAAACCGAAGTTCCTGGATTCTTGTCAAAGGCAAATGAGGCAAATGCGATCGGGTCATCACCTTTAGAAATTGCACATTGCTGTGACCACCAACGTTGTGCCCGACTAAATCGCTCAGGTCCATCAAATGAACTACGCGTGACTTCGCCCCAACCAACAATTCCAATCTGATTGGTGGCTAAGCCGTTAATCCAGGCCAGTCCACCACCTGCTGGCAAAAGCGACAACAGATTTGGAATGTCAGGGATTTCAACGGTTCGGACGTACAAGATTGATTCTTGGTCCGCAGCTAATGAAGTCATAACCCGTCAAGCCTACGGTGTCTTTCCATTCTCAGCATGTGCGAAGGGTCTCCATAGACTTGAGGTGTGACCCAGTCAACTACCGCGCCAATAAAGCCTCCAGTGCGGAAGTTGCTTCAAAATCTTGCCGGCCCAGACACATTTAACCTAGTTTCCCTAAGTCTGGCTGCGCTGGTTTTCTCACTCGGAAAACTAACGGTTTATGCCGCAGATCAAAGCCAGTACCTTGTCTACAGCCTTAGTGCATTAGCAATTACGCAGTGCATAGTCGTGATTGCACTTTCGGTTATTGGCAATATTATATTTCGTACTCCGAATGGAAAGCTGCAACCAGTTTTCGTAGTCACCGCTGTTTTGATTGTGAATATTCTTGGCACCATTCTGTTTGAGCTAATTCTTGTTAATTGGAACTTAGAGCCAATCGAGCAATCTGTCTTTCAACGCGTAATCAGCCTGTCGTTTACGACGTTTATCTATTTAGGTCTTGGCTGGGTCTCTGCGGCTTTGGATAGCAACTTTAAACAAGTCAGACTCGGTAAAGAGTTACTGACAAATTTGTCAAAGAAACAACTTGAGCTTTCCTTGACCATCAGAGATGCCAGAACATTTGCAATCCGAGAAATCTCTCTGGAGATTCAGTCAACTAGAGGTTCGTTAGAAAACTTTGCAGCAACTAGTGATCACAATCAGAAAATTGAAAATCAAATCAATGAACTCCAAAAAACATTAGATGAAGTTGAAGTTCGAGTAGGTAAATTCTCTAATCAGTTTCCAGCCATATTGCGTATGCCGAAAATCTATTCAAAATCAAAGTATTCACTCTCTGACATCGTCAATGCCAGCACCAAAAAGAATGAGGCACTACCTGGGCTAATTTCAGCATTTGCATTCTTTGGATTTACTAGTTGGTTGAGTTACTTCCTTGATGAAGCATCTGCATTTTTCTGGGGAACCATTTTGAGCATCTCGAGCTTTGTCATCTTTTGGGCTTACGAAAAATATGTTGTTACGAAAGTTCTCTCACAACCCGTTTACCTTCGAGTTCTAATCTATGAGACAACTGTTATTTCCTATCTGTTTTTCTGGTTAGTAATCCTTGGGTTTTTTGCTGGCGACAATTCCGGTGCCTACGGCGCAGCTCTCGCCTATGCTGCAATTCCATTTGTCTTTTTCAACGGGGGAGCAGTCTTGGGTGGAATCGTAACCTTGTCACAAGAACGCCGCGAAAATCTCACAACCCAAGCAACCACGCTTCGCATAGACATGGCAGATCTAGAGAAGATCAGAAGCGAAGAAGACAAAGTTTGGAAATCCCTGTTTGTTGGTGACATCGCACTTTCACCAACGACTGCGAGTGTGATACTGCGTGATGCCACACTGACTAAAGATTCTGATCGGGTATTGGCAGCCATTCCAAATGTGAACACGCTTTGGAAATCAGTGCTCTCAAAATTGCCTACTTTGGCTTAAGGGCCTGGGAATGCGCAAGACATAAATGATGGCAGACTAGAGACATGTCACGCGCATACTTAAACAAAGAGCCTCATGAAGTGGCCGCGATGTTTGATGCTGTCGCAAAGAAATATGACATCACTAATGACGTTTTGAGTCTGGGCCAAACCCGAAGTTGGCGTAAAGCTGTTGTCGATGCCGTAGCACCAACAGTTGGCGAAGAAATCTTGGACTTAGCCGCCGGTACTGGAACTAGTACCCAGCCTTTCTATGAAGCTGGCGCAAATCCAACAGCGTGCGATTTCAGTGCTGGAATGATTGAAGTAGGACGCAAGCAATTTCCACATTTAACTTTCGTGCAAGGCGACGCAATGAACTTGCCTTTTGCAGATGAAACTTTTGATGCAGTCACGATTTCATTTGGACTACGTAATGTCCAGGATCCAAAAACAGCACTCTCCGAAATGGCTCGCGTCACAAAGCCAGGTGGCCGCCTAGTTGTTTGCGAGTTCAGTCATCCAACGTGGTCGCCATTTCGCACGGTCTACATGGAGTACTTGATGAAGGCACTGCCGGCGGTTGCAAACAAAATGTCCAGTAATCCAGATGCTTACGTTTATCTGGCCGAATCAATTCGGGCTTGGCCAAACCAAGAGGAACTGAGCAAAGTGATTTTGGATTCAGGCTGGGAAACCTGCGAATATCGCGATTTAACAGGCGGAATTGTTGCCCTACATAGGGCAACTAAGTAAGAGAAGTTGGCCTGCACCGGGCAACTAAATTGTCAGCCAAGTAATTCGGTGGGGCTCAAGTCAGGACCCGAAAGTGACCTATTTGCTCGTGACAAATAAACTAAAGGCGCATTAGTGAATCTTTTCACAAACGCACAAATGCTGAATTTTCAAGGGGCTTTTCGGCTCTAGGATTGATTAGCGCAAGCGAAAGGTGGCCGAACCGTGGGACAGGGAAATGTATACCTACCCATTTTCTTTTTAGGTCTTTTGGCATTTGGTTTTGCAGTTTTCTCAGTAGCCGCCGCTTCATTTACCGGCCCGAAGCGATACAACCGCGCAAAAGTAGATGCTTACGAATGCGGTATCCAGCCAGCCCAAGCTCAGCTTGGTGGCGGACGCTTTCCAGTTAAGTACTACATCACCGCAATGCTTTTCATTATTTTCGATATCGAAATCGTTTTTCTTTACCCATGGGCAGTTTCATTCGATGCCCTTGGTTTATTCGGATTAGTTGAAATGATCATTTTCATTCTCACAGTTCTAGTTGCGTACGCATTCGTTTGGCGTCGCGGTGGACTTGAGTGGGATTAAGAATTTTTAGAAGTTAGAGGAAAACATGGGACTAGAAGAGAAACTGCCAAGTGGTGTTTTACTCACCACGGTCGAAGGCTTAGCTGGCTATGCCCGCAAGAACTCACTTTGGCCAGCAACATTTGGACTTGCTTGCTGCGCAATCGAAATGATGGCTTCCGGTGCCGGACGATATGACTTAGCTCGTTTCGGCATGGAAGTATTCCGTGCCTCACCTCGTCAAGCAGATCTCATGATCGTTGCCGGCCGGGTAAGTCAGAAGATGGCTCCAGTACTTCGTCAGATTTACGATCAAATGCCAGAACCAAAGTGGGTACTTGCCATGGGTGCATGCGCATCTTCTGGTGGCATGTTCAACAACTACGCAATTGTGCAAGGCGTTGACCACGTTGTACCAGTTGATATTTATTTACCAGGCTGTCCACCTCGCCCTGAAATGCTTATTGATGCCTTACTAAAACTTCATGAACAAATTGGTGACACCAAGTTGGGCTCAAATCGCAAACGTGAAATTGTTGAACTTGAAAAAGAAGCACTACTTGCAACACCAGTAACCGCTCAGCGAGGTTTACTTCGATGAGCAATGAAGTAGTACACAACGGTCAGCCGTTGCTTGAAGTTACTAGTGCCAGCCAAGGAATGTTTGGCGCAACTGGTTCGGGTGATACTTCAGGTTTCGGTGGACTAACAACTGTTGTTCCAGTACCTGCACCATCCGAGCGTCCATACGGAAGCTACTTCGATGTACTTGCGGACGAATTAATTGCAGCGCTTCCAGATTTTGATTCATCTTGGGATAAGGCAATTGAAAAAGTAGTCGTAGATCGTGATGAGCTAACGCTTCATGTCCGTCCAAGTGAATTAGTAGCGATTGCAAAAACTCTTCGCGATGAACCAGGTCTGCGCTTTGAACTTTGTCTTGGGGTTAGTGGCGTTCATTACCCAGAACACAAAGACCGTGAGATGCATGCGGTTTATCACTTCCGCTCCTTGACCCACAATCGCCGAATTCGACTTGAAGTTTCGGTTCCAGATTCAAACCCACATATCCCTTCGATCATGTCGGTTTACCCAACCAACGACTGGCACGAGCGCGAAGCTTATGACTTCTTTGGAATTATTTTTGATGGCCATCCACACTTGATCCGCATCATGATGCCGGACGATTGGCAAGGCCACCCGCAGCGCAAGGACTACCCACTTGGTGGCGTTCCGGTTGAATACAAGGGCGCAACAATTCCCCCTCCAGATACACGGAGGTCTTACAGCTAATGTCTGATACTTACTCACCTAATTACGAAACGACTGAAGGTCGCGTTTATACCGTCATGGGTCAAGACTGGGATTCAGTTCTTGGCGCTGCCGAAGGCGAATACGAACGCATTGTTGTAAACATGGGTCCTCAGCACCCATCAACTCACGGCGTATTGCGTTTGATTTTGGAACTTGAAGGCGAGACTGTAACCGAAGCACGTTGTGGCATCGGATACCTGCACACCGGTATCGAAAAGAATCTTGAATACCGCACTTGGACGCAAGGTGTAACTTTCGTTACTCGAATGGATTACTTGTCGCCGTTCTTCAACGAAGCTGCTTACTGCCTAGGTGTCGAAAAGCTTTTGGGCATCACTGACGATATTCCAGAACGCGCACAAATCATTCGCGTAATGATGATGGAACTTAACCGCGTTTCTTCACACTTGGTTGCACTTGCAACTGGCGGCATGGAACTTGGCGCGCTTACCGCAATGATTTTTGGATTCCGTGAGCGCGAATCAGTTCTTGATTTGTTTGAACTTGTAACTGGTCTACGAATGAACAGTGCTTACATCCGACCTGGCGGCGTTGCACAAGATTTGCCAGCCGGTGCTGAAAAGCAAATTCGCGACACAATCATGGCATTGCCGCGACGCATGAAAGACACAACTGACTTACTTGTTGATAATTCAATTTGGTTAGCTCGAACTCAAGGTATTGGAAAGTTAGACCTAGCCGGTTGCATGGCACTTGGTGTAACTGGACCGGTGTTGCGCGCGACTGGTCTTCCACAAGATCTTCGCAAGACTAATCCGTATTCCGGATACGAAAACTACGAGTTCGATGTAATGACCCAAAACACTTCGGATGCATACGGTCGTTTCTTGATTCGACTTTCCGAGATGGAGCAGTCACTGAATATCGTTGAGCAGTGCCTTGATCGCTTGCAACCAGGACCAGTAATGGTTGAGGACAAGAAGATTGCATGGCCAGCTCAACTATCAATTGGTTCTGATGGTCAGGGCAACTCGCTCGATCACATCCGCCACATCATGGGTGAATCAATGGAAGCTTTGATTCACCACTTCAAGTTGGTTACTGAAGGTTTCCAAGTTCCTGCCGGTCAGGTTTACAGCGCTGTTGAATCGCCACGTGGCGAACTAGGCGTTCACATGGTTTCCGACGGCAGCACTCGTCCATACCGAGTTCATTATCGCGATCCATCTTTCACAAACCTTCAAGCGGTAGCAGCGATGTGTGAAGGTGCACAGATCGCAGACGTAGTTGCTGCGGTTGCATCCATCGATCCAGTAATGGGAGGCGTTGATCGCTAATGTCACTCTCTGAATCAACTCGAGTAAAGGCTCGCGAAATCATTTCGCGTTATCCGCAGGCAAGATCCGCACTTCTTCCAATGCTGCACTTAGTTCAGTCTGAAGAAGGTTATGTAAGTGCAGATGGCATTGCATTGTGCGCTGAAGAACTTTCACTGACTACTGCTGAAGTAGCAGCAGTCGCAACTTTTTACACCATGTACCACCGCAAGCCAGCTGGTGAATATCACATCGGAGTTTGCATTAACCCTGGTTGTGGAATTCTCGGCGGCGATGCAATTTGGGAAAAGCTAAGTTCCCGCCTTGGCATTGGTCACGACGAAGTAACTCCCGATGGAAAAATCTCACTTGAGCGCATTGAATGCCAAGCTGCTTGCACCCATGCACCAGTAATGACTGCTAACTGGGAATTCTTGGACAACATGACCCCAGAGTCCGCGATAGATGTAGTAGAAAAACTTGCAAGCGGCAAAGAAGTTATCAGCACCCGTGGTCCAAAGATTCGTACCTTTAAGGAAAACGAATTAACTTTGGCTGGCTTTGATGATGGCTTAGTGGATGAAGGTGTACAGGCTGATGAGCAAATGCTTGCTGGCTTGAATCGCGCTAAAGAACTTGGCCAAAGTGCACCAGGAGTAA
>JBIIAS010000144.1:0-3160 GCA_044239795.1 Candidatus Nanopelagicales bacterium
CGACAGTTAACTCATCCAGAGTATGAACTTCTTGATGATGCGGCCGATGTTAATCCTGATGATTACGCCGAAGCTTTCTTGCCGGTTTATCCCGCAACTAAGAAGCTGCAGACCTGGACGATCGAACGAAGCGTCGATTTGGCGCTAACAGCGCTTGGCAAAGTTGAAGACCCATTGCCAGCTGACATCAGGAAAGCAGAAGACCTGATTGATTTAGATGTAGCGCTTCATGCGATTCATAAGCCAGCGTCCCTTGAGCAACTTGAAGCTAGCCGATTACGTCTGAAGTGGGATGAAGCTTTAGCTCTACAAGTTGTGTTAGCCAAGCAACGTCATGAAGAGGATTCGTGGCCAGCTATTTCTAGATCCGAAAAACCTGATGGCTTACTTGCCGCTTTTGATGCGAGATTACCGTTCACGCTTACGCAAGGCCAAAGTGAAGTAGCGAAAACAATTTCGGCGGAAATGGCTGCAGGTCATCCAATGCATCGCTTGCTCCAAGGCGAAGTCGGTAGTGGCAAGACTGTCGTTGCGGTTCGAGCCATGCTTACTGTTGTTGACTCAGGTGGCCAAGCAGCACTCCTGGCGCCAACTGAAGTTCTGGCAGCTCAGCACTTTCGTGCCATCACGAACTTGCTGGGACCTTTGGCGGATCGCGGCAAACTAGGCGCTCATGATGAAGGCACGGGCGTTACCCTACTAACAGGATCAATGACCACTGCAGCCAGGCGACAAGCTTTGCTAGACATAACTTCAGGTCAAGCTGGAATAGTCATTGGCACCCACGCGCTACTTGAAGATCGAGTTGATTTCTTTGATCTTGGACTAGTTGTGATCGATGAGCAACATCGCTTTGGTGTTGAACAGCGCGCAACTTTAGTTGGCAAAGCTGGAAGCGATCGACGCCCTCACGTATTGGTTATGACTGCAACGCCTATTCCGCGCACGGTCGCCATGACTGCATTTGGCGCACTTGATATCTCTACTTTGAGTGAACTTCCAGCCGGGCGCTCACCTATAACAACTCACGTTGTGCTGGCATCAGAAAAACCAGGTCACTTAGCCAGAGCTTGGGAACGAATTGTTGAAGAAGTTCAAGCAGGGCATCAGGCCTATGTAGTTGTCCCACGAATTGCTAGTCAAGAAGATAAAGATTTAAAGCCTGGACAACGCCAAGCCATTGCACTTGAAGATTTGGCACCGCAGTTAACTGAAGGACCATTGGCAAGTGTTCGAGTTGGAATCATGCATGGCCAAATGGCTGGCGTTGATAAAGATGATGTGATGCAAAGATTCGCGCGCGGCCCAGCACACGAAGACGGAATTGATGTTTTGATCTCAACAACCGTTATTGAAGTTGGTGTGGATGTTCCAAATGCGACAACTATGGTCATCATGGATGCTGATCGGTTCGGCATTAGCCAGTTACATCAACTCCGTGGACGTGTAGGTCGTGGCAGTGCACCTGGGCTTTGTTTGTTGGTTACTGAAGCTCCGCCATTTAGTCCAGCTCGAGAACGATTGGCTGCAGTTGCCTCAACGAATGATGGCTTTGAATTGGCAGCCCTCGATCTGGAACAGCGACGGGAAGGTGATGTTCTCGGGCGCAATCAATCAGGTATGCGATCGAGTTTGAAGTTAGTTAGCATCCTGCGTGATGAATCGATTTTGGAGCAGGCAAGAATTGCTGCTGTGGAAATCGTGAACAAAGACCCAGAATTGGAATCCAATCCAGCCTTAGCCAGAGCCGTGCAATCGCTAATTGATCAAGCGCGCGCAGAGTTCGTGAAGAAATCATGACTCGAATCATCGGTGGCGATTTTCGCGGTCGCTCAATAAAAGTGCCTGATGCTGAAACCCGGCCGACTTCTAGTCGAGTTCGGGAAGCCATCTTCTCCTCAGTTGAACATGCCGTTAGCGGACTTGATGACTTAAGAGTTTTGGATTTGTTTTCTGGGTCGGGCGCATTTGGAATTGAATCAATCTCGCGCGGCGCAGCTGAAGCAGTGCTGATTGAAAAAGATCTGCGTGCTGCAGACACACTTCATTCCAATGTCGCAAATTTTGGAATTAAGAATGCCCGAGTAGTTATCGCTGATGCCTTTAGCGATGTTGCTCAAAAATCTGGACGCGGAGCTTTCGATGTGGTGTTTATTGATCCGCCATATTCATTTGAAGACGAACATGTTAACGCCTTAATCAGCCACCTTGCCCAGAATGATTGGCTCAACGAATATGCCTTAATCGTGGTCGAGCGAGGTTCACGTTCCCAAGTAGTTTGGCCAGATTCCGTCGAGGAACTTCGCAAGAAGGTATATGGAGACACCAGTATTTGGTACGGTCAGTATCTGAACGGTAATGAATAACAAAGAGCAACTGTTCGTTTTGAGAGGGTGAATTTGATGGCCAAGAACGGAATTAGAAAAGCCGTTTGTCCAGGTTCTTTTGATCCAGTAACTTTTGGACACCTTGACGTCTTTGCTCGTGCTGCCGAGCAGTACGAACACGTAACTGTGGCAGTTCTGCAAAACAGTACTAAGGCTGGCTTATTCACTATGGATCAGCGCATCGAGATGATTACCGAGTGCGTTAAGCCTTACCCGAACATCGTGGTTGATACCTTCACTGGGCTGCTGGTTGATTATTGCAAAGTCAATGGAATCAGTGCGATCTTCAAGGGACTTCGAGCCGTTTCCGACTTTGATTACGAACTTCAGATGGCCCAAATGAACTCCCGCCTTGGCGTGGACACTCTATTTGTGGCCACCAATCCGGAGTACAGCTTCCTTTCTTCCAGCATTGTTAAGGAAATCGCGAAATTTGGTGGGGATGTGGCTGGCTTGGTTCCAGACAATGTCCACTCAGCCTTAAAGGCAAAGACAGCTCAGCTTTAAGGCATTGTCCATACGGCCTTGAAAGCCCAACTTCACAGAAAATCCTGATTTCGCACAGGTTTACCCAATCCTCGATTTGGGAGAGCCAGTAAAAACGCGCTAATCTAGCCATTGGTCTTTCACGAGGCCGAATGAGCCATACTTCCAGCGAGGAATACTGTGTCTACCCTCGATCCAAGCTCGCCGCTAGTTCTCGATACTCGAGATCTTGGTCGCCGTGCTGGATCGATGAAGAAACTAGATTTCTCGGTGGCGGCACCGGCTGA
>JBIIAS010000145.1:0-3121 GCA_044239795.1 Candidatus Nanopelagicales bacterium
AAGCCAAGAATCATCGAATTACTCCTCGTCACCACAATTCCAACCATGTGCTTGGCTGCCGGAGGCTTTCCGGAATGGGCCTTGGTTTGCTGGACATTACTGGGTGGAACTTTGGCCGCCGGTGGAGCCAATGTCTTGAATTGCTACTTGGACCGAGACATTGACGCTTTGATGCACCGGACCGAACATCGGCCTTCTGCCACAGGTCAAATCTCTGGTCCGCGAATCGTAGTTTTTGGAATCGTTCTTTCAGCTCTTTCGGTTCTGGTTCTCGCGCTTACAGTTAACATCCTTTCTGCTGGCCTTGCTGCGTTTGCAATTGCGTTTTATGTATTTGGCTACACCATGTTGCTTAAGCGCAGAACATCACAAAACATTGTTTGGGGTGGAGCTGCTGGGTGTATGCCAGTTCTAATTGGATGGAGTGCAGTAACAGGATCCTTATCTTGGACTCCGGTCGTTCTTTTTATGATCGTATTCTTTTGGACTCCGCCGCACTACTGGCCACTTTCACTTCGATACAAAGATGATTACGCAGCAGCTGGTGTACCAATGTTGCCCGTTACAGATACTCCTCATGTGGTCGCAAAACAGATCATTATTTATTCATGGGTCATGGTTGCAACCACTTTAGTTTTGATTCCAATCGCAAGCATGAACTGGCTCTATTCGGCGATTGCAGTTGCGTGCGGAGCGCTGTTTCTTTACGAGGCATATGCATTGCGCACCAGAGTGCGAAAGAATCTTGATGATTTAAATCCAATGCGTCTATTTCACTGGTCTATTTCTTACCTATCTTTGATTTTCCTAGCAATAGGTATTGACCCGTTCTTATAGTTCAGCCTCGAGTGTTACGCGCTAAATAGAACTTCACAGTAAAGATCCAGAGTAGACACGCACCTAATACGTGAACTGCGACCAAGCCCCACGGTAAGCCAGTAAAGAACTGCGTATAACCAACGATGCCTTGCGCTATACAAATGCCAAACACGACCCAGGCCTGTTTGATAACCGGCTTTGGAGCTGCAGTAGCTAGTAGTGAAACCAGCAGACCGATAGTTAGTCCAAGGAAAAGCCAAACTGTAGCTGCGTGAATTGTTGTGATGTTCTTAAACTCAAAGCCGAGACGAACAATGTCGTTAGTGTCGCCAGCATGTGGGCCAGATCCGGTTACTAAGGTTCCAATTCCAATAACCAGTAATGCAAGCCAAATGTGAATTCGCATTCCTATGTGAATTGGTTTGGCAACTTGCAATACAACCGGACGATCATTTGCTTCTTGTGCCCTAACTAGCAAAACAACGGCAACAGTTATCAGACCAATCGAGACCATGAAATGTGCAGCCACAATCAATGGGTGCAATCCAGTCAAAACTGTGATGCCACCCAAGACTGCTTGCACCAGAATTCCAAAGAGAACACCAAGTGCCAGAAGCGTTAAGGATCGTCGCTTGTTGTTACCTGACAACTTGCGTTCTCGATTGTGTTTGAAGACTGCGAATAGTGAAGCAATAGCCACGATCAGCAATACGAAGGTGAGCAGGCGGTTTCCAAATTCAATGTATTTGTGGAAGGCCTCAGTTTGATCAGACGTCGGGGTGATTGAGCCGTCCACGCACTCCGGCCAAGTTGGGCATCCAAGCCCTGATGCGGTCAGGCGGACTGTGGCTCCGGTAAGGACAATGCCAGCCTGGGCCACCACATTTGCAATTAAGGTCCGATGTTGCCATTTACGCAGTTTTGGGGGAGTCACTCTTACAGCCTAAAGGGCTTACCTAGTAGGCGCTTTTTGGGTGCTTTTCGGGTGACTCGGCCGATCTACCCCCGAAGGTGCGAAACATCCCGATATACGCAACAATGAAGTTGTGAAATTCGAAGGATCCGCAGCCGCCACGGTAGCGCGCACCCTTTTGCAGGCTGGACCTTCAACAGCGACAGATGTGGCTCAAACTCTTGGCCTTACCGGCGCAGCAGTGCGAAAGCAGTTAGATCTATTGCTGGAAACTGGTTTGGTCGAGTCAAGTGAGCGTGCACCTTATGGTCCAGCGGCCCTTGATTCAAAGCGTGGACGCGGTAGACCTTCACGAGTATTTATGCTTACGGCTGCTGGTCGTGCCCGATTCGGTCAACATCAAGAGAGCTTGGGCTTAAGTGCAGTTAAGTACTTGAATTCAACTGCCGGTCCCGGAGCAGTTACGGAGTTTGCTAGTTCTATTGCAAAAGATTTTGTAAGTCGCCATAACGAGATTTCCAAGCTTGAAACTATCGAAGAGCGCGCAGTCGCGTTGATCGATGCACTTAATCAAGATGGTTTTGCCGCTACCGAAACCCCTGGGCTATACGGATCAACACAGATTTGCCAGCACAACTGTCCAATGGGTGACGTTGCTGTCGAATTCCCTGCGCTATGCGAAGAAGAGACAAAGGCGTTCTCCGAATTAACCGGAGTACATGTAACTCGCTTAGCAACTATTGCAAAGGGAAATGCAGTTTGCACGACATTAGTTCCACACACTCGAAGGGAAAACGCATGACAACCCAACAGGAACATCTAGACGCACTCGGAAACTACGAGTTTGGTTGGCACGACGCTGATCAAGCTGGTACTAATGCCCGTCGTGGCATTAACGAAGAGGTCGTTCGTAACATCTCAGGCTTAAAGAGTGAGCCGCAGTGGATGCTAGATCTTCGCCTTAAAGGACTAGGCCTATTTGGCAAGAAGCCAATGCCTAACTGGGGTAGTGATTTGTCAGGTATTGACTTCGACAACATCAAGTACTTCGTGCGCTCAACTGAGAAGCAAGCAAACAGCTGGGAAGACCTGCCAGACGATATCAAGAACACTTATGACCGCCTTGGTATTCCTGAGGCCGAGAAGCAGCGTTTGGTTGCTGGTGTTGCCGCGCAGTACGAATCCGAAGTTGTGTACCACAAGATTCGCGAAGACCTTGAAGAACTGGGTGTGATTTTCGTAGATACCGACACAGGTCTACGCGAGCACGAAGAACTTTTCCGCGAATATTTCGGAACCGTTATTCCGGTAGGCGACAACAAGTTTGCTGCATTAAACACTTCAGTATGGTCCGGTGGATCATTCATTTACGTTCCTAAAGGCGTACAT
>JBIIAS010000175.1:0-12076 GCA_044239795.1 Candidatus Nanopelagicales bacterium
GTATGCAGAAAATTCAAATAAGAAATTCCAATTGCCTTCAACAATTAATCTTTCACTCTCCATGCGCCCTTATGTAACTACGATGCTTTTCCTCATTACATATGCAGCTGCAGCTCAGCGAACTATGACCTTCGTTGAAGCTCTTCCATTCAACGTAATCACAACATTGTTGTTGATTTCGTACTTTGTATTCTTCAAAAAAACATTTGGAAACCGAGAGATATCGTTAGCAATTGGTTTAGTAGTTGGAGCATCGGTCTTTGCTTCTGTTGGACCATTGATTCTGTTCGTGGAAAGTTACATGCCGATCGAAATCCCACAGCACATTTCTGGCGCCACTGTATTTGTTGGATTGATCTATGGTTTCGCGAACCTTGGCTACACAATCCTGACAAGTCAAAGAACTAGTTTGATCGCAGAACTAACTTCTACAATTGAGAATTTGGAATCAACGATTTCATTGTTGAGCCAAAAGGAGTGGCTATCGCGTCGCCAGGTTGGCTACGTAATGCATGGCTCACTGCAAAGCGCGCTCAATGCAGCAGTCCTTCAGCTTGGCTCCACCAGCAACCCAACTCCAGAACTCATCGAGTCGGTGCGTGGCGACATATCCCGAGCCCTAGCCCGGGTGGGACTTGAGTCTGGGCAAAGCTATTCCTTCGAACAGGCCCAGCAGGAAATTTCAAAAATCTGGGCTGGCACGGTTGAGACCAAATGGCAGATTCAGCCCGAGGCCCTGGAAGCATTGCGTAGGAATCCGGCCACATCCGAGTGCCTTGCTGAGGTGTTACGGGAAGCCGTGAGCAACGCTTCAAAGCATGGCCAAGCAACAAAGGTGGAAATCGCTGTAAACATTGAAGATTCCGCTATTTCATTGCAAGCAAAAGACAATGGCACATCTACGAACACAGGGAAAACCCAAGGTCTTGGAACTGAACTTCTGGACGATGTGTGCAGCTCTTGGTCGCTGGAACCCGCACCAGCCGGCGGCATGATTTTGCGAGCGAATTTGCTGCTCGAAGCTTGATCAAAAACTTTATAGAATCAGGCAACTTTCACCTCACTAACTTCACAGGGTGAACCCCGTCTTTGAGCCTAAAGCCCTTTTGCCCAAACGTAATCTCTTAATCAGGGATGCAGTAACGCTTGGAAATTGGGTTGGCTTTGGCGCAATTCGCTCTATATACATATGCACAAAATGTCGTGCATGGTTTTGTTGCGCCAAAAAATTCTCAAAGTTCTGAAGCTGAATGTATTCAGGTGACCGCATGAAAACAACCGCACGCGGGCGCCACCGCAAACTCCGTAGAAACATACTGCACACCGTTGTTGCAACCGCGCTTCTTGCCGGAACTTTCACTGTTGTTGATCAAGCTACTGATCGTCGACTCGCGAACGCAGCAGAAACAACAGGCCAAGCTGGTGAATTAGTTTTCACTACAGATTCGGCTGAAAACAGAAGTCCAGTTCTTCTTGCTGTTGGTTCAAATGGAAACTACTACACGACTCATAATGCTGGCATTGCTGTATACAACTCGAGCGGAGCAAGACTTCGTACATTTAACCCTGGATGGACTGGTGCAAAGGCAATAACAGCTGGAACGGTGACTGCATCAAAAACAAAAGTTATGTTTTATGGTGCAGATCAGGTTCATAGTTCGCGAGGAATCTTGTTCTTTGGAGAAGAGGCCACAGCAGCACCAAGTGCATCTATGTTCAGCGCAAATAAAATGCAAAATCAAATGGTATTCGCTCCAACGTCCGACATGCTTTTTACAGCAGACAGTGACAATTTCCTCCGTAGATTTGGGGTTGCCAACCGCGTTAATGGTGGCGTACACGCAAGTGAGATAGCACTTGGTGGGGCAGCAGATGAATTAAGAATTCAAGTCGTCGGTGCTAACGAATATGTTCTTGCTGCTGGTGCGTTTGGGTTGAAGCGGTATCTCGCTACAACTGGTGCCGAAGACACTTCATTCACTAAATACACGGCGGGTGCATTAACTGCACTTGCGGTTGATCCAGTCGATAAAAGCATTCTGGTTGGAAACGGAACCAACGTGTACAGGTTGCCAGCCGCTGGAGCGTCGACACTTGGAACTGCACTTATGTCTACAAACGTGAGTACAACGACACTCGCGATAGACAGTAAAAGAAACTTCTACATCGGAGCAAATAAAGGAATTCTAAGGTTTACATCTTCGGGAACAGCAGACGCAATCTTCAATGCCAATTCAAACACTGGTACCGATTTCAACGCATCGCAGATCGTTAGAGGTAATGACAACCGAATTGGCGCGATTCAAACGTCAGGGTCAGCAAACACCCCACAGCACTTTCGTCTCTACCGTGGAGATTCACCTCCACCCGATGCCCCAACATTAAGCAGTGTTGTTCCAAATCACCAGGGAGTAACTGCAACAGTTGCAAGAACCGGTACAAAGGTCGCATCCAGCTACAAGATTTATACCGTTCAAGACACAAGTAAATTCTGTCTCGTTACTGGCACTACGCCTGCTTCTGGCAACACGTCCTCAACTGGTGGAAGTTGTTCAATTACCGGGCTTACTAATGGAACCGCTTACACGTTTAGAGCAATCGCCTACAACGTGGAAGATGCATCAGCAGATTCAATTGCATCTTCATCAGTAACGCCAGTTCGCACGGCACCAACTCTAACTTCAGTTACAAACACGGCCGCTGGAAACACAATTGTGTTGACCTATGATTCCCCACTAAGTCAAACACCACCACTAACGTCATCAATGTTTACGGTGCGAGAAGACGAGGCTGTTAAGGCCATCAATTCTGTGTCGGTGAGCGGAAATTTGGTTACGTTAACTTTGTCTGCTGCAGTCGAAAAATATGCTGCGGTAACCGTCGCCTACGTAGCACCTACACCTGATGACGCTGCGACAAATGTGGCAATCCAAAACACAGGTGGCGTTGATGCTGTGTCTTTACCGGAAACGCAACTGCAAACAAATAGTTCAACTGTTGATACGAAAAATCCAACGCTTGTATCTGGTCAGGTTGATCCAAGTGGTAGATCGGTAACACTTACATTCAGTGAACCAATGTCGCCAAATACCGTTGGTGGTTCTTCTGGCGTGCGCCTAACTTTAACCGCTAGCAGTGGATCATTTACTTTAACAACCCCAGTCACTGTTGCAGGAAACACAATCACGTTCCCGCTTGCTTCAAACCAGAGCACGATTCCAAACAATGTGACACTTACTGCGAGCTACAGCCCTGCATATACGTTAAATGACATAACGAATACAGAGCAGACACTGCAGGATCTTGTTGGTCGAGATGTTAGGTCATTCAACAATCAGGCAATGATTAACAATTCGACCCACGATGTTGCGGGCCCAGTTCTAAGTTCATCCCCGGCTCCAACTTTAGATGCTGATGGTGTCACATTAACCCTCACGTATAACGAATCTTTACATGCAACCACGGCTGGCACAGGTGCTTTCACCGTGAGGGTAGACGGTGTAATCAAAACTGTGTCCGCTGTTTCAACTAGTGGGTCACGAGTACTTCTGACAATGCAAGACCGAATTGAAAAATTACAGATTGTTACAGTCGCATATTTGGCCCCTACAGGCACAGGGATTAACTCTGCAATTCAGGACGCTGTTGGAAACGATGCAGCAACCATCTCAGCCACAAATGTAGTTAACAATTCAACGTATGACACTCGTGGTCCAGTTTTAGGTAACTTGGCTTCGAGGGTGATTAGCGCGAACGGCCAAACACTTACACTCACCTACGATGAAGCTATTGGCAACAACGTTGCCCCAACGACTGCTTTTTCCGTAACTGCTTCAGGGGTTACAGTTGCTATTTCAGGTGTAGCGGTAAGCGGAAATACAGTAGTGCTGACGTTAGGTTCAACTATAGAAAAAGTAGATACTGTAACGGTTTCTTATTTGGCACCAACTGTGAATACGGACAGCACTAACTTAGCTGTGCAGGATTTAATTGGAAATGATGCGCTGGGCTTTTCCAATCAAGCGGTGACCAATGGTTCAAACATAGACACGGTTCGACCAGCTTTGAGTCTTGTCGCTCGACCTAGTTTGGCAATAAATGGAACGTCGCTGACACTCACATATTCAGAAGCGCTCTCAGCGACCACGGCTTCGGTATCAGATTTTGTTGTAAATGTCGATGGATCACCGGCAACAATCTCATCGGTGACCCGACCAGCTTCTCCAGGCAACACAATATTGTTGACTATGGCTGCTGCTGTTAGTGGTGGCCAGCTAGTCACTGTTACCTACACTGCACCAACCGATAATGCAGCTAATTCAAATTCTGCGATTCAGGACACGGCAGGAAATGATGCGGTCGCATTAAGCAATGAGTCCGTAATCAATAACTCAACTCAAGGTCGCCCGGTCATTAACCAAGTGATAATCGGGGCGTCGGGCACAGAAGCACACTTTTGCTACAACAAGAGTGCCGATACCCCTGTCTACTCAAGTTTTCAATGGTCTGTCAACGGTGTTCCAGTCGCAATTACAACAAATTCGGGACAAAACTGGGCTTCGGGATGCTTAAATGCACAAGGACCGATGTGGAATAGTCTTTCGAGAATAATTTTGTCTACCGACGTCGTCACAGTCTCAAGAATTGAAACAGGCACAAGCGCAACATCGTTGCGGACTTTGACAAATTTCCCAGTTACAAATAACTCAACACAAAGTCGTCCATCAATAACATCTATAGTTGTTAGTCCAACTGGAACTAATCTTCGAATTAATTATGCCAATAGCGCGCCTAGTCCGATCCCTACAATCGCGAACTTTAGCTGGTTTGTGAATGGAAACCCAGTTTCACTTGTAGGTTCCAGCCTCACTTCAGGAACAGGATTTTTTGCAGCCGAAGTCAATACAAAGATATATCAGGGAGACGTCGTAACAGCTAGTTACACCGAACCAAATACAAACCTAACAACGCTGCGTTCGGTCACAAACTACGGCGTCACCAATGATTCAACTGTGGATGGCACTCCTCCAGCGGTAGAGCTGTTATCAAATTCAAGTGACGGAACCACACTCACCCTGACATTCAATGAAGACCTTTTGGCTTCTTCACCACCATTGATCGGCCAGTTCGCTATTGCTACGAGTGGTTACCCAACGGAAATTTCTAGCCTTACTGTTAGCGGACGGACCGTAGTTCTAAACCTAACTTCACCAATTGGAGCAAATGCCACAACTTCAGTTACCTATACACCACCCACATTTAGCAGGCTAACTACTAATTCTGCCCTTCAAGATGCTTCTGGTAATGACACTGCAACATTCACGCAAAACTTGGCCAACAACCTATCAACAGTTAATCAAGGGCCAACTCTTACAAATTCTGCTGTGAACACATCTGGTACCGAAATCGTGCTGACTTACAACAGGGCATTGAGCTCCACTACTGCACCTAGTTCTGCCTTTACAGTCACGCGGAATGGTTTACCCGTAACTGTTAATGATGTAGTCATTAGTGGGTCTACTGTGACGCTGGAAACAACTCCAATTTTGGAAAAGAGCGATGTCGTTCGAATTACCTATACCTCCCCTGCTATAGATCAGTCTCTTGCGAACTCGGCCATTCAAGGAACAGATGGTTATGATGCTGCACGAATTGCGGAGTCAATTGTTTCTTCAAACAATTCCACAGTAGATACAACGGGGCCAGTCTTAACCTCACCCGCACCGGTTGTATCTACATCTGGCACCACAATGACTTTGACGTTCAATGAAGATCTAGGTGCAACAACTGCGCCTACTACAGCATTCACTGTAATGGTTGACGGAGTTGCGGTTGCACCGACGAGTGTATCAATTGCTGGCGCAACAGCCGTTCTTAATTTTTCACCACCTCTAGGAGCAACCCGGACAGTAACCGTTGCCTATGCATCTCCAGGAGTTGATAGTTCTACTTCAGATTTGGCGCTTCAGGACACTTTAGGAACCAACACGTTATCTTTTGCTGCACAAGCGGTGACAAACAATTCAACTATTGATAATTCTGGACCTATTTTGAGTCTTGTCGCTCGACCAAGTTTGGCAGCAAACGGAACCACTCTGACAATTACATATAACGAAGCACTGGCGTCAACTATTTCTGCTGAAAATGCATTCACCGTGATGAACGGAACAACTTCTGTACCAATCACACAAATAAGTAGGCCTACAGCAACTACTATTCAGCTGACTCTTGCAGCAGCTATAAATGCTGGCACTGATGTTACGGTTTCATACGTTGCCCCTGCTGTGAATGATGCAACAGGTAATTCTGCTATTCAAGACACATTGGGCTTTGACGGTCTATCGTTCTCTGCACAAGCCGTCACCAATAACTCGACACAAGGACCACCAGCGTTCGTCAGTGGAACAGTAGACACTACAGGCACATCGGCCACTATAGTTTTCACGAAGGGCATAGCAGTTAGTTCGGGTTGGGCGAATAACCTCACTCTGTACGCCAATGGCGCTCCCGTAAAGTGCTCCTCAATTGCTTGGGGAGCCCCTGCAAATTCCTATTTGTTTTCTAACTGTTCGCCAACAATTCGAACAGGTGCGACACTTACAGCGAGTTGGGTGAAACCGGACTCAACACTTACGGATCAGACCGTTGTGAGTTTCACAGAAAAGCCTTTAACAAATAACTCCACTCTGCCTGCGGACGTAACTGCGCCATCCTTAACTTCAATCACAATGCCTGGAACAAATGGTCAAACTATTGTTTTAACTTATGACGAAAACATGGGCGGTGTTGCGCCAACTGGAGACATGTTTACTGTCCTTATTGACGGAGTAGCTTCGACTGTCAGTAGCGCTTCTGTCGTTGGACAGCAAGTTACTTTAACTATGTCTCCACCAATCGAGATAAATCAAACAGTGTCTGTTGCGTACACGCCACCAACACCTTCAAACAATTGGGCAAATGTTGCCGCCATTCAGGATGTCTACGGAAATGATGCTGGCGCGATCACCACGACTTCGGTACCGAACACATCGACGGCGGTAGTTGATCGAACGGCACCAGTGCTCCAGTCTGCTGCGACAAATTCAAATGGCACCCAAATAATCCTTACTTATAACGAAACCCTGAATTCAAAAACTGCTTTGCCAGGCGATTTCGCAATCACTTTAAATGGCATGACTTTTAGCCCTACTGCTGTTTCAATAAGTGGCTCAACCGTGGTTCTTACTGCTGGAACCACAGTTGTTTCAGGGGAATCTGTTTCCGTTTCTTATGCGGCTCCAACTCCGAGTGGGGCAACCACAAATTCAGCGGTTCAGGATCTTTCAGGAAACGATGCTGTATCTCTGTTAAATACCACTGTCACTAACAATTCAAATGGCCAACCTGATGTAACACCACCTACTGTATCTACAGTCACTTTTTCAGGTAATCAGGTAATGCTCACTCTTAATGAGCCATTGAGTTCAACCTCGGCTACCGCGGACAAATACACAGTTTTTGTGGGAAATACCGCAGTAACCCCAACTGCAGTTACAGTTTCCGGACAAACAGTTGTTCTAACCATGCCATCCGCTATTCCTGCGGGCACCATAGTTGCAGTTTCGTATACAGCACCTAGCCCACCAGTTTCAAACTCTTCCAACCAGGCGCTCCAAGACCTGCGCGGAAATGACGCAGCTTCATTTAATTCCAGTACTCAACCAACAAGTACTTCTTGGGAATGGGTGGGCGGCACACCGGATGACTCAAAGCGCTGTGGATTCGCAGGATCCGCTTATCAGAACAGCTCTAAATCAAAACTCTTGCCAAATGGGGTCACATACACAGTTTCAGTTACAGGTGACTACCTATGCATTGATCAAGCAACTGAATCACTTAGTGAGCGTGGTGGACGAGCAGGCGATTTCCAATCCGTAGGTTTGGTAACGGAACCTGGTCTAATGATGTGGACCTCCAATAACGGATGTGTTGCAGATCCATTGATCGGTCGCTGTAATAACCGTGGCGTTATGACCATCAACTTTAGTAAGCCAGTAACAAATCCCGTTGTTTCTTTCGCTGGTTGGGGTGGTGGCAGCAATGGAGCCGGTTGGTCTGAAATGCAGCTCCTTGGAGGAATGAATGGCGCCAACTCCGTACCTGGTGCAAGATTTAATGCGCTATCCGGAACAAACATTGAAGTTTCGCAGAATGGAACTGTAGTAGGAAATGTTGGCACAACAATTCCTGCTATCTACTGTCACAGAACATCAGGCTATGGAGCTAACTCACAGGCGGTATGTGGTTCGCTACAACTGGAAGGAGTTTATACATCAGCTTCTTTCCAGGTTAATTTTGAGTATGCAGCGTCAAGCATCGGTTCAGATGGTGGTAACGAAGATGCTTGGAACCTAACAGCAAGCATTCCTGAAGATTTTGGAATGGTTCCAACCAGCTATGACAATCCAGTAGCTAGCCATGCCATCGGCAGTCTCAAATTAGGAAGCGAATTAACTGCAGATAATCCTTCAAGCCTTTACTCCACAACGAACGCAGATGCAGTTTCTGCCGGCACAGAAATTAAAGCTGGCGCAAAGAACATGTCTAATGGCGATGTAGTCGTCGATGACGGTGTTGCTCAATCTGCATGGAGCGGCTTGGTTAATAATCAAGCAGGGCGAACCTTTACAATTCCAGTGACGCTGGCTGGTGTAACAGAAACAGCCAATCTTTGCGGCTGGATTGACTTCAATAGAGACGGTGTATTTACAGCAGGCGAAAGGTCTTGTGCCACAAGTCCAACTATCGGACAAACTGCAGCCAATATTTCGTGGATCATTCCAAGTGATATTGCTTCCGGGCCAACTTATGCCCGCGTTCGCATTAGCTACGACTCCATGCCTTTACCAACTGGAAAAGTTGGATCTGGTGAAGTAGAAGATTACTCACTGTCGATTGCAAGCTTTGCAATTCCATCTGCAGTTAAAGACGATTCCATTGGGGCAAAGGATGTAAATCAAACCATTAGTCCATTGTTGAACGATCAATTTGAGCCTGATGCTGCAAATGATTTGTCAAAGATGTTCCTTTGTCTTCCATCCCAGACGCCAATGAATTGCACAATTGGAAGGGGACAATCGTTAACAATTCCTGGTGAGGGAACTTACACACTCAATACAAATGGCACCGTTACTTTTGATCCAGTTCCTACCTTTACTGGAACGGCAACACCAATCAAGTACCAAATCGCAGACAACCAGAACAGAACATCATCCTCTACTATTAATCCAGTTGTGATCCCTACACCTACTGGCGTTCCTGACGTTTCAAATGGAGATTACGATAAAGATCAGATCATTAGTCCTATAACCAATGACATTCGTGGAAGTTCAATCTACCCGATAGTTGCCAATTCGATAAAGCTTTGCCAGGTAGATGACCCTGCAACAGGTGGCAACGAAGCACAGTCACCAAATAGCTGCAACGCAACTTCTGTAACAATTCCAAATGAAGGTACATACACAGTAAATGTTGATGGAACAGTAACGTTCAACCCACTTCCAACCTTCTACGGAACTGTTGCAACTCCAGTTAAGTATCAAGCGCAAGACACTTTGGGTCAATTTGAAAACTCAACAATTACTCCTACTGTCGCAGAGCCGCCCACGGCTTCTGCAACAGATGATGTGTCGAGCGCTAACTATGATACAAATCAATTAATCAAGCCTCTGGATAATGATAGTTTTGGCAGCAATGAACAGACCTTGCTACCCGCAACCCTCATGTTGTGTAATCCTGCAACGACACCACCACAGACTTCGCCAAATTGTGACTTAAAAACTTTAACTACTTCAGATGGAACTTACACGGTCAACTCAGATGGAACCGTTACGTTCGATCCACTTCCAACATTTACTGGAACTGTTGCAACCCCTGTGGATTATCAGGTAACGGATGCCTTGGGACGAAAAGTTTCTGCCAACATAACTCCAACTGTTGGGCTTCCACCTGCACCAAGTGCTTCACCAGAAACTACAACTGGTCCTTACAACACTTCGCAGTTCACTACTCCATTGACAAATGAGACACCAGGCTCTGCATCCTTCCCGCTTTCCCAATCAGAATTCAAGTTGTGCGCAATTGATGATGCAGGGACTCTGTTTTCAAATGAAGCTCAAAGTCCAAACAACTGTTCTGCGACTTCGGTAACAATTCCGGGTGAGGGAACGTATGTGTACGACGCTACAACTGGGCGCATAACGTTCACTCCGCTTGCCACATTCACCGGTCAAGCAACACCAATTGTCTATCAGACAAAAGATTCACTAAATCGATTTGTGAGCTCGACCTACACACCAACTGTTGGAACACCACCTCCACCCGTCGCGGTAGCTAACGTAAGTTCTGGTAACTACGACCAAAATCAGACCATCACACCATTAGGTAATGACACCGCGGGATCAGCCGCCTTCCCGATTAGTGCCTCTACTATTCGTCTTTGCCAAGTTGATGATCCTGCAACTTCGCCGGCAAATGAAGCACAGACACCAAACAACTGTTCTGTTGGTGCGAATGGAACTGTAACAATTCCTGGTGAGGGTACCTACACGCTTAATTCAGATGGCACGGTTACCTTTAACCCACTACCAACTTTTGCTGGAACCGTTCAGACCCCACTGAAGTACCAAGTTGCTGATGCCCGTGGAGTAATTGTTAATTCAACTATCACTCCAACTGTCTATGCCCCAGATCCTCCGACTGCTGATCCTGAAACCACATCGGGCAAGAAGGGCTCAGCTCAGACCACTGATTTATTAGTTGGAGACGTAACCTCTGATCCAGACATTGATTTAGTTGCATCATCTGTAAAGCTTTGTGATCCAGCAACTAATGAGATTGCACCGAACTGCACATTGACTACTTTGGTGGTTCCAAATGTTGGAACCTACACAGTTGTGAATGGAGTAATGACCTTTACGCCACTTGCAACTTATATCGGTACGCCAACCCCAGTTGCTTACCAAGTAAATGACTCTATGGGCGGCACTGCAACATCTACCTACACGCCAGCAGTTATCGGAACTCCGACAGCTAACCCAGACACCACATCAGGAGACTGGAAAGCAAATCAGTCAATAAATGTTGTAAATAATGTGAGTGGAAACGCTGGCGACGATGTTGCGGCAAACGGGGCCACACTTGATACCACTTCTGTAAAGATTTCCTGCGGTAGTGCAGCAAATTGCACCGAAACTATCGTTAATGGTGTTGTTACTGAAGTAACCATTGCAAACCAGGGTAAATATACAGTCGATACCGCAACAGGTGACGTTACATTTGACCCTCTTGACACTTTCACCGGTCAAGCAACTCCGGTTACCTACACCGTGTCAGACAATTTTGGACAGACTGCGACTTCCACCTATACGCCAACTGTTAATCCACCTGCCCCGCCTATAGCTGACGCAGAGACAACAACTGGCAGCAAGGGTGTTGCCCAAACTACAAATCTTTTGGATGGCGATAGCACTTCTGATCCATCTATCACTTTGGTGGCTTCATCTGTGAAGCTTTGTGATCCAACGACTAATCCAGCTCAAGTCGCACCAAATTGCACGCTTACAACCCTTAACGTTCCGGGAGTTGGAACCTACGCAGTGGTTAATGGTGTGATGACCTTCACTCCAGAGGCAAACTTTGTTGGTACACCAACCCCAGTTGCATATCAGGTAACTGATTCGCTAGGCGCAAAGGCTTCATCTAGCTACACGCCAACTGTTGTTGGCACACCTACCGCATCACCTAACACCACAACTGGCGCCAAGGGCGCACCGCAAGAAGTTAGCTTGATTGCAAATGACAGCGCTGCAACTGGAGCAACACTTGATCCAACATCGGTAAAGCTTTGTGATCCAAATCCAACTGCTGAAGTTGCCCCAAATTGCACAAAGACATCTGTGACTGTTACTGGCGTTGGAACCTACAGCGTTGATTCAACAGGCAAGATGACCTTTACTCCAGATCCAAACTATGTTGGAACTCCGCCTGCACTTTCCTACACAGTTACTGATTCTCTTGGCGCTAAGGCAACTTCGAC
>JBIIAS010000034.1:0-12074 GCA_044239795.1 Candidatus Nanopelagicales bacterium
CTGTTGTTGAAGTTGATGTAACTCGTATCGCTTCACTTCGCAATCGCTCAAAGGCTGCATTTGAATCACGTGAAGGCGTAAAGCTTTCCTTCTTGCCATTCTTTGCAAAAGCAGCATGTGAATCGCTTAAGCAATTCCCTAATGTGAATGCAACCTTGGATCAAGAAGCTGGAACCGTAACCTACTTCGACGCCGAACACGTTGGCATCGCAGTAGATACTGACCGTGGTCTACTTGTTCCGGTAATTCGTGATGCTGGTGACCTCAACATCGGTGGCCTCGCTCGCAAGATCAACGATCTAGCGGAACGTACTCGTACAAATAAATTGTCACCGGATGAACTAAGTGGCGGAACCTTTACCATCACCAACACCGGCAGCCGTGGCGCCTTGTTTGATACTCCAATCATTAATCAGCCACAGGTTGCAATTCTGGGAACTGGTGCAGTTGTTAAGCGTCCAGTCGTCACAACCGATGACACTGGTGCTGACGTGATTTCCGTTCGCCAAATGGTTTACCTGGCACTGACTTACGATCACCGCTTAGTTGACGGCGCAGATGCTGCTCGCTTCCTTTCAGCCATTAAGGCTCGATTGGAAGAAGGCGCATTTGAAGCTGACCTTGGTCTCTAGTTTTAACTCGCTCAATTCAACATTTCGTAGCAAGGTAGTTACATGCGCATCGTAATTGGTGGTTCCTCAGGATTGATTGGAACCGAGTTGGTAGATTCCCTTCGCAAGGACGGACACGAAGTCCTTCGCTTGGTTCGGAGAAAGCCAGCAGCGACGTCAGAGATTTATTGGAATCCATCAGCCGGTGAATTAGATTTTTCGCAGCTTGCAGGCGTTAACGTAATCATCAATCTGGCTGGAGCTGGTGTTGGTGACGGTCGTTGGACTGACAAGTACAAGGCCTTAATTCTGTCATCGCGAGTTGACTCAACTTCCCTACTTGCAAAAGCTGCTGCTGAGCTAAAGCCGGATGTATTCGTTGCAGGTAGTGCCATCGGCTGGTATGGCGACACTGCAGATCGACAAGTTGATGAGACAACGCCTGCTGGTTCAGGATTCTTGGCTGATGTTGTAGTTGCCTGGGAAAAAGCTGCTGAACCCGCAAAAGCCGCTGGAGTTCGTGTTGTAAACATCAGAACTGGATTAGTTGCCGCCAAGAATGGAGGCGCATGGAGTCGGCTGCTGCCAATCTTCAAACTCGGAGCTGGTGGCAAGCTTGGATCCGGTAAGCAATATTGGTCTTTCATTTCAATGCGAGATGAAATTGCCGCAATCAAGTTTGTTATTTCAAATCCTAAAATCAGTGGCCCAGTAAACCTGACTGCGCCGGAGCCTGCGACCAATGCTGAAGTTACCAAAGCAATGTCAAAGGTATTCAATCGTCCTGCCCTTTTGCCAGTGCCAGCTTTTGCTTTGAAGACAATCCTTGGCGAGTTTTCACAAGAGGTATTGGGAAGCGCACGAGTCATGCCTAAAGTTCTCTTGGATGCTGGCTTTGTCTTCCAAGACCCAAATATTGAAAGCGCGATGCGCACTCTGGCTGTTAAGTAACTTTTATGACAGGCATTCCTTCTCGGACCGACGTAGTTGTTATTGGCGCAGGTATTGCAGGCCTAGCTGCAGCTCGTCGACTTTCAATTGCTGGCCGAGAAGTGTGCGTCATCGATGCAAGTGATGACTTCGGCGGCAGAATTCGCACCGATCAAGTTGATGGCCTGCTTTTAGATCGTGGCTTCCAGCTTTACAACCCTTCGTATTCCGAAGGCATTAGTGTTCTTGACTTGAATGCCTTGGATGTGAAAAGTTTTTCGCCCGGAGTGATCGTCTCTATTGATGGCCGCAACTACAAAATGGCTGACCCTAAGCGGGAGCCATCTTGGGCAATTGATAGTTTGCTGGCTCCAGTAGGAAAAATCTCAAGCAAACTCAAGTTTGCTCGCTACGCAGTTGGATTAGCGTTAACAAAACCTGATTCAAAGAAATATGACCAACGAACCGATGCGTTTTTGCGAGCCAGGTTTGGCCAAGACTTAACAGATAAAGTTCTGCGGCCATTTCTGGCGGGAGTTTTTCTTGAATCAGAGCTCGCAACTTCAAAGCGTTTTCTAGACATTGCACTCAAGTCATTTATTGCCGGCTCCCCTGGAGTTCCACGCGCGGGCATGCAAGCTATTCCCCGTCAGCTAGCTGCGCAATTGCCTAGCGGCAGCATTCACTTGAATGTAACTGCCCAGGCTGTAGCGAGCACAATGGTGCGCACAGACCAGGGTGACATTAGATGCCGATCAGTAGTTATCGCAACGAATGCGCGCAGTGCAGCACTTTTGATCCCAAGTCTCAAGGTTCCATCAAGCAATGCCGTGACCACTTGGTATCACTTGGCAGACTGTGCTGGATCTGACCTAACTGAAGGCAAAAGCACTCTTGTCATTGATGGCAAGAAATTCAGTGGACCGCTAGAAGATCCTTCCCGACCTCTGATCAACACTGTTGTCATGACAAATAGTGCGCCATCATATGCAACAAACGGGCGGACTTTGATCTCTTCCTCTGCGCTGGGCGTTCACCCGTCTACGCAGTCCGAGCAGCAAGTTCGTTCGCACCTAGCTGCTCTTTACAAAGTTCCAACTAGTAATTGGGCCCACGTTGCCACATATCCAATTCCCGATGCCTTGCCAATGATGACTGCGCCACATGACACAGAACAATCTGTCAGACTCTCAGACGGCGTATACATCTGCGGAGATTATCGCCAAGTTTCATCAATCAATGGTGCATTGGCTAGCGGCCGGCGCGCGGCTGAAGCGCTATTGACTGACGATCTCTAAATCAAACTTCCTGGTTCAAGGACAGTTTCGTTGACTTCCCCATTTATAGCTTCGACTCGATAACCCTTTGCTTTGCTATCTGGAGTATCAACAACCACTTCAACTGGATTCACGCCTTCATAAACTATTGCGGCATGATCATCCGTTGCATATGAAAGTGGCAAGGTTCCACCAGAAACTAGGGAATGCAATAGTGGCCTGCGTTGTGCTTCAGTGTCGTAGTGAACGCCATTTCCAAAAGGCAAAAGCGCAAGACCATTGGTAACAGTTTCGAGTTTTGGTCCAAAGGAATCGGTGGGACCACCCACGTGCCAACAAATCGAACCAGCGCTTACGCCACCAAGTACTACTCCGCGTTCCCAAGCATCCTTTGCAGCCACATCTACACCATGTAGTCGCCAAAGCGCCAAAAGGTTAGCCACAGATCCGCCGCCAACCCACACCAGATCGGCACGTCCAAAAGCCTCATCCACTGGAACATTTGGTTGAGTAAATAGCGCTAAGTGTTCAACGTCAACGCCAAGTCCCGAAACCGCCTGATAGCTAGTTGCTAGGTAGCTCGGGTTGTCTCCACTCGCAGTCAGCACAAACAGAACTCGAGGTCGAGTTCTACCTGTTAATTCGAGTGCTCGCTTGAAGATTTGCCCAGGCTTAACCACACCCCAGCGATCGGTTTGAACAAAACCGCCGCTGGAGGCAACTATGTGCTGCTTGGTCAAACTCTTTCAACTTCCAACTTGGCTTCTTCGACTAGTGGGCCTTCAGTCTTACCCAGCTTGCTTGGCCACCAAATCTTTGCACCAATGTCATACGCAAGTGCCGGCACCAACAGACTTCGAACAATGATTGTGTCAAGCAAGACACCGAAGGCAACTGCGAACCCGAGCTGAGCCAGGAACACAAGCGGCAAAGTACCAAGAACTGCGAACGTTGCGGCCAAAACGACACCCGCGGAAGTAATAACTCCACCGGTTACGGTTAGGCCCTTCAGAATGCCAGGACGGGTACCGAGCTTTATCGCTTCTTCGCGGACTCGAGTCATCAAGAAGATGTTGTAATCGATACCGAGTGCAACCAAGAACACGAACGTGAACAGAATGAACGATCCATCTGCACCTTCGAAGCCAAATAGATACTTGAACACTAAGTGGCTGATACCCAAAGTTGCGCCGAATGAAATAACAGTCGTAATCAGAAGCAGTACTGGGGCAAAAATACTTCGCAGTAGAGCTGCCAGGATTAAGCCAATCACGATCAGCGCCACTGGCAAGATCAGATTTCGATCTCGTTCATTTGTAACCTGAATGTCGTAGTTAACGGCAGTTGTTCCACCAACCAGCGCGGTTTCACTTGCGTTCTGCGCAGCTTCACGAATTCCTGGAATGTAACCTTGCGACTCAACTGAGTCTGCTGGCTTGTCCAAGATAACTTCAATTTGAACTAAGCCATCAACCACGACTGGTGTTGGCTCAGGTCCACCAGGGATGAATGGGGTCGTTGTTTGCTTTACCTCGACAACGCCTTCGGCATCACTCAAGGCCGCCATCAATGCATCTTTATCTGACTCTGGTGCAATAACAATTGTTGGATCTCCCGAACCAGCCGGGAAATGTTCGGAAAGCTTCTCTAGGCCAATTACCGAATCTGGTCGACCGGTAAATGAGTCAGTTGTAGCAAGGCCATCAGTCTTTAGCTGGGTAGCAAAGCCCATGGCAATGATTAGGAAGCCACCAGTGATGATCCAAGTTGGTCGTGGCTTGCGGCCGACTAGACCAGCAACCTTTGACCATAGGCCAGAAAGTTTTTCGTCTTCATCGTCATGCATTGGACGCTTTGGCCAAAAAATCCAGCGACCAGCAAGCACCAAAATTGCTGGCAACAAAGTAAGCATCACGAGTTGCGCTGAAAGAACGCCAATTGCAGCAACCGGGCCTAAGGATCGAACTGATGCAAGATCAGAAAGACCCAAAACCAATAGACCTGCGATTACGGTTAATCCGGACGCAGCAATCGGTTCTACGACACCCTTCCAAGCAACCACCATTGCGCTTACGCGACTCTCGTAGTGATGCAATTCTTCTCGATATCGCGCAATCAATAAGAGGGCGTAGTCCGTTGCAGCACCGATAACCAAAACGAAAAGAATTCCTTGTGACTGACCATCGAGATCTAGCACTCCCTCTTTCGCCAACAAGTAAACGATGCCGCCTGCTGCGGAAAGTGCGATAACAGAGCAGAACAGCGGGATGATCCAAAGGACTGGTGAACGGTAGACAAAAATCAAAATCAAGGCAACAACGGTTAGTGTCGTGCGCAACAAATCTTCATCGATTGAACCAAAGCTGCCAAACAAGTCAGCCAAGATTCCACCAATGCCGGTGACGTGTGATTCAAAGCCTGGAACTTCTCCGGCAAGAGCTCGGATTGCCTCGACTACTTCAGGTAAGGCTGGCTTTTCATTTTCAAGCGGCTCTGCCAGAGCATCGTTGTCCAGCGGTATGGACATCAAAATTGCTTCACCATCTTGAGATGGAATTGGAATTAATTGCGCACCATCGGCCAAGTAATCGCCAACTGTGGCTTCAGTTCCGGGAACTTTTGCTGTTACAACTGCAACACCGAACTCGCCAACTGCGGCTACGCCCGCAGCATCTGCTGGGCCAGTGAAGATAACTAGCGCTGGAAGTACTGAAGTGTCTTGCGAAGTAAATTTGGTTGCGAGCTCAGAAGCTCGGGTTGACTCGGCCGAAGATGGCAGGAATCCAGCGTTATCGTTTTGCTGAACACTTGAAAGCTTGCCAAATAGCGGTCCAGATACCCCACTGATCGCAAACCAAGCGATGATTACCGCGATTGCACCCCACAGGATCTTTCGACCCTTGTTTTCAGTCTTTGGTGTCTGGTGCGATGAATTTTCTGACATTCGAGTGGAGCCTTTGCGGTTAGGTGAATCTAAGTATTAAGTGTAATTCACGATTAACAATCTGCTAATTTGCCCCAATGCCCGATTTTGACGGCATTTCGGTGACCTAGGCTTAAGCCGTGCAACTTGTAATTGATCAAATTGGATTTGGTGGCAATGCCATTGAGTATCAGGCTGCGTGGAATCTGCAGCGAGATCTGCATCAGAAAGTTGTCGCGCGCCAAACCCCCGACACTGTTCTGCTTTTGGAGCATCCATCGGTTTATACAGCTGGAAGACGAACTGAAGCATTTGAACGCCCCATGGATGGCACGCCAGTTGTGGATGTTGATCGTGGCGGAAAGATAACTTGGCATGGCCCTGGCCAACTAATTGGTTACCCAATAGTTCACCTGCCTTCCCCAATGGATGTTGTATCGCATGTTCGACGACTTGAAGAAGTTTTGATCGGAGTATGTTCTGACTTTGACCTAGAAACATCTCGCATCAAAGGACGAAGTGGAGTTTGGGTTTTGGATTCCACTGAGGATCGAAAGGTTGCCGCAATCGGAGTAAGAGTTGCTCAGGGTGTGACCATGCATGGCTTCGCACTCAATTGCAATAACGACTTAAGTTGGTTTGATCGCATTGTGCCTTGCGGTATTCGAGATGCCGGCGTGACAACAATATCCAAGGAAATTGGTCGCAATATTTCAGTTGATGACGTTGCAGGTAGCGCTGATTTACATTTGAATCGGGTCTTTGGACCAATCGCAGAAAGTTTGTCTCGAGACGTGGCTATTGATGCCTAGATTCATTGCAGTAACTCTGAAGTTAATTGCAGTTTTACTCACTCCGATTGCACTAATCGGATTCGTTGTAGCGCGCCAAGAAGTCACAGGTGATGAGTATGTTGCTGTTCTGGAGATTATTGGGTCTAACTCACAACCAGGTGCAATCGAAATCTTCGGTGCAGACATAGAGACCCTGACATCAATACTCAACTTCTTTCAAGTGTGGAGCCTGCCAGCGCTCATCGCAATAGTCGCTTTGGGTGTAATCGGATTGGCCTTGAGCAAAGACAAGCTTCGGGCAACTTGGCACATTTTCTTGGGGCTGTTCTTTTCGTTCGGAATTTGGGCAGCGCTGTTGACGAGGAGCCGTCAAGCATTTTCTGATTCCCTCGGGTCTGAGATATCAGATTTGTCAGCCATTGTGATTGCGGCCTATCTTTCTGAATTGAGTGCCAAGCTACTGAACTTAACTGGATTGCTAGCCCTTTTGTTTGGGGCTCTAGCTCTGTTCACCTGGTTTCTAATCAACCGACGCAAAGCGCGGTCAAATACCGCACTCAACTAGACTGAATGTTGTGAGTACGCCATACCTGGACCAATCTGAAGGCAAAACCGACGGTCCAAAAATGCTGCGGATCGAAGCCAGAAACTCCCTTGTCCCAATTGAGCGCAAGCCGGAATGGATCAAAACCAAACTCAAGACTGGGCCTGAGTACACCCAAATCATGGACTTAGTTGAGTCCGAAGGCCTGCACACTGTGTGCCAAGAAGCTGGTTGCCCGAACATTTTTGAATGTTGGGAGGATCGTGAAGCTACTTTTCTTATAGGTGGTGATCAGTGCACTAGGCGATGTGACTTCTGTCAGATTGATACTGGCAAGCCCGTTGATCTTGATCGTGATGAACCCCGACGCGTTGCCGAGTCGGTCAAAACCATGCAGCTTCGCTACGCAACCGTAACTGGCGTGGCACGTGATGACCTTCCCGATGGTGGCGCTTGGCTGTATGCCGAAACCATTCGACAGATCCATGAAGTTGTTCCAGGCTGTGGCGTCGAGATGCTGGCACCTGACTTCGATGGCAAGCCCGATTTGCTTCAAGAAGTGTTTGAATCAAAGCCTGAAGTTTTCGCTCACAACATCGAAACAGTCCCACGTATCTTTAAGCGAATTCGACCGGGATTTAAGTATGAAAAGTCTCTAGGAGTTATTACTGCCGCTCGAGAGTTTGGTCTAGTTACCAAAAGCAATTTGATTCTTGGCATGGGCGAAGAAATTCCGGAAGTTCATCAAGCCCTCACCGACTTGCACGACGCAGGTTGTGACTTGGTAACAATTACTCAATATCTTCGACCTTCCCTGCGCCATCATCCCGTGGATCGCTGGGTTCGACCAGAAGAGTTTGTGGAATTGGCAAAGGTGGCCGAAGAAATTGGATTTGCTGGTGTGCTCAGTGGGCCACTCGTTCGATCCTCTTATCGGGCTGGAAAACTTTATAAGCAAGCCATTGCGGCTCGAAATTCAACTGACGTTTAAGGTAGAGACATGTCACTAAAGATGCAGGCACCAAAGAAGCAACGTTGGTATGTCCAAATCAAAGAAACTTACAAGTTTGCTTCGGGTGAGATTTCCTTCTTAGCGCTTCGACTTCTGGCAGTTTTCGCCGCAGTCTTTGGAATTCTTTTTGCAATTGGTGTAGCAATTGATCAGCCAATCTTCTTTGGAATTTTCGCTTTTGGCACAGGGTTACTAGCCACGACTTTCTTTTTTGGAAAGATTGCCGAAAAAGCTGCCTACTCATCTATCGCAGGACAAGTAGGAGCTGCCGCTTCGGTTCTTAATGCAATTAGAGGTGCTTGGTTTGTAACTCCTGCAGTTGGCGTTGATAAGAATCAAAACATGGTTCATAGAGTTGTCGGACGCCCAGGAATTATCTTGGTTGGAGAAGGAAGTCGTCCTGGCGTTCTACTTGCTGAGCAGCGCAAGGCTCATGCTCGATACGCTCAAGGTGTCCCCATTCACGAAATAATTGTTGATGAAGGTGATGTCACTATTTCTAATCTTCAGAAAACGATTAAGAAACTTGGGAAGTCTCTTCGTCCAGCTGAGGTTACGCAAGTTAGAAATCGTCTAAAGGCTCTGCCTCAAACAGCTCTTCCAATTCCAAAAGGCCCACTTCCACAAAGCAGAAAGATGCCACGCAGATGAATGACATTACAACTATGTTTACCGACCTGTTTTCAACCGCTCCAATTTCGTACATTCTCGGAATTGTTCTTGTCGTAATCTTTATTGCAAAGAAGTTAATCAAGTGGGCAATTGTTTTTGGTGTGCTGATGTTCTTTGTGCTTCCCTATCTTGATGAGCAGGGTTACTTAGATCCAATCAAGGGATTGTTTACTTAACTGCCCTAGCAACTTCACCGGCAGTTGCAATCCAAACATCATCGTGAGACTTCACAAAAGTTAAGAATCTTTCCAACATAGCTACTCTGCTTGGGCGTCCAATAAATTGTGGGTGCATGGTGAGTATCGTAATTCCACCGAGACCATGGATTCCTATGAATTCTTCACGCCAAATTTCTTCTACATCACGTGCGGATCGAATTGTGCGATTCCAATCGCTACCAACGCTGAACCAGAAGTACGGTGCATCATCAAGCATCCATTGAACCGGTAACTCTACTAATTTGTGAGCCGGATGAACGTACGGTCTTATGTCGTCCATCATGCTCGATGAATACTCAAACCCATTTTCTACAAGTAGATCAAATGTATTTGCACTTACTTCCCATGATGGGGATCGGTAACCCTTAACTTCCACGCCAAATTGCTCTAACGCTGCTTTACCTTTAAGAAGTTCCTCTAGTTCTTCTGACTTAGAAAGCTTTGTAGGTGATGTGTGGGTGTAGCCGTGATGACCCAGTTCGTGTCCATGTGCCACGATTTCTCGCATCTGATCTGGATAGCGTTCTGCAACCCGGCCCGGGGTAAAGAAAGTTGCCGGTAAGCCCAGATGATCCAGAGTGTCCAAGACCAGCCCAACCCCGACCTTTGCACCATATGTTCCCTGTGACAGAACACCTGGACGATTTATGTTTTCAGGATTCTCAGCTAGCCAAACTTCCTCAGCGTCAAAATCAAAACTGATTACAAATGCTGAGGTCTTACCGGCTGGGAGTTCGAGCAAAGGCATGTACCTATCTTGCCCGCATAATGATTGTTCCAACAGCCTTATCGTGCAATCCCCGACCGTCACGATCCCAAATCAAGGCTGGGAATGCAAGGCAAAGAAGTGCGGTTCGGACTAGTACCTTTAAGAAAGTTACACGCGATGGACTGATTGAAATAAGTCTGAGACCGGCAATTCTGAAGCCGAATGAAGCCCCAGTTGTTGCAGTTAGCAAAAACACTTGGGCTGCGAAAACGCCTAAAGTAACCACACCGTAGTCACCATCGCCATAAACGAGTTCTGGAAAGGCTAAATGGGTAACCAAGATTGCAGTAAACCAGTCGATCATGAGGGCAACAATTCGCCTTCCCATGCGGGCAGCGGAGCCTTTTCCCTGCTGCGGTAATCCGAATCGTTCGCCTGGGTAACCAAAGTCCATGCCCTGGTCTTCTAGGGCGGCCTTAGGTCCGGAAAGCCATGAGCCAATATCTCTTCTGTCCACGCTTTAACCCTAGATCTAAATTGGCATTGCTGCTTACCGTGGGTGGCAAGGGGTTGGCCTCAAACATTGGGATAGAAATTGCAAGTGGGGCTGGATGTAACAAACCCGAAACACTTGGGACACGGCGTTGAAATGGTGTCTCGATAAGGTCGAGGCAAGCCAGAGGGAAGATCTGGAAAATCGTGGAAACTTAACTGGAGGATCAATGTCCAATCTTGGACTCAAAACCGCCGAAGATGCACTTAAGTACATCAAGGACAACAACATTCGCTTTCTTGACGTTCGCTTTTGTGACTTGCCAGGCGTAATGCAGCACTTTAACGTGCCAGTGGAATCAGTAGATGCTGATTTCTTTGCAGGCGGTCAAATGTTTGATGGCTCATCGATTCGCGGATTCCAGTCAATTCATGAGTCAGATCTAAAGCTTCTAGCTGACGTAACCACTGCTTTTGTTGATCCATTCCGCAAGGAAAAGACTTTGGTTATGAACTTCTCTGTTCACGATCCATTCTCAGATGAGCCGTATGCGCGTGACCCACGCAACGTTGCTGCAAAAGCTGAGGCATACCTTGCTTCAACTGGCATCGCAGACACCGCATTCTTTGCTCCTGAAGCTGAGTTCTTTGTATTTGATTCCGCTCGTTTCAAGACCGGCAATAACGAATCCATGTATCACGTTGATTCAATTGAAGGCGCCTGGAATGCAGGAAATGAATTTAATGCCGACGGTAGCGATAACCGTGGTTACAAGACCCGGATCAAGGGTGGCTACTTCCCAGTCTCCCCAACTGATCAAATGGCTGACCTTCGCGACGAGATGGTAGTGCGACTAGCTGAGGTTGGACTCTTGGTTGAGCGCTCCCACCACGAAGTGGGTACCGCAGGTCAGATGGAAATCAACTACCGCTTCAACACTTTGCTAAAAGCTGCTGACGAAGTCATGTTGTTTAAGTATGTAATTCGTAACACAGCCTGGGAAGGTGGCAAGACTGCAACCTTCATGCCAAAGCCACTTTTTGGTGACAACGGTTCCGGTATGCACGTACACCAGTCGCTATGGACAAATGGTTCACCATTGTTCTACGACGAGCGTGGTTACGGTGGGCTTTCTGATCTAGCTCGTTGGTACATCGGTGGAATCCTGAAGCACGCACCATCGCTACTTGCATTCACAAACCCAACGGTTAACTCTTACCATCGCTTAGTTCCAGGTTACGAAGCTCCGGTGAACTTGGTTTACTCGCAGCGCAACCGCTCTGCTTGCCTTCGTATTCCGGTAACTGGAAGCAATCCAAAGGCCAAGCGAATTGAATTCCGTTGTCCAGATCCGTCCAGCAACCCTTACTTGGCATTCGCTGCCATGTTGATGGCTGGACTTGATGGCATCAAGAACAAGATTGAGCCACATGCTCCGGTTGATAAGGATCTCTACGAATTGCCACCGGAGGAAGCTGCTGACATTCCTCAGGTTCCGTCGTCACTTCCTGAGGTACTTGAGGCACTGGAAGCAGATCATGATTACTTGCTAGCTGGTGGCGTATTCACCAAGGATCTAATTGATACCTGGATTGAATACAAGCGAACTGCAGAAATTGATTACGTTCGTTTGCGTCCACATCCAGCTGAGTTTGAGTTGTACTACGACCTATAAACAATTATCTAAAGGGCACTCGACATTAACCACGTCGGGTGCCCTTTGTTTTTGCCAGTTGAATAGAGTCAACTCATGACCGTCGCACAACCTGGCACCTGGGTTTCTCCAGTTACTCCTGAGATGCTCTCGCAGGCTGGTGTCTCGATGGGTTTCACACAGACTTTTCATGGGGATGTGTTTTGGGATGAATCACGACCAAATGAAAATGGTCGA
>JBIIAS010000146.1:0-3100 GCA_044239795.1 Candidatus Nanopelagicales bacterium
CCCATGGAGATTGCTTTACGAACACTGTCTGCTGCTTCATCAGGTCCCATGGAAAGGATCGTTACTTCACCTTCACCGGCTTCAACAATACGAAGTGCTTCTTCAACCGCGTATTCATCAAGTTCGTTTACAACGCGGTCTGCTGCGGCGCGATCTAACGTGCTATCGCTTGCAGTTAACTTCTTTTCCGCCCAGCTATCTGGAACTTGCTTTACACAAACACAAATCTTCATGCCAACTCCTTTAGCGCCTTAACGAAACTTCCATCCATGTTCTCAAGCCACAATTTGGCGGCTCCAGAATTGGATACAATCCGTCAGACACAAGCCTAATCGTTTGACAGGAATTCGCTCGTTCAGGGCAGGCCTTGGTCAGAGGCCAGAGTTACTAGGAGAAATTTGCCTTACCCGGACCATTTTCAACGAAGGATTTCATGCCAACCTTTTGGTCGTTGGTATCAAACTGACCAGCAAACAAACCTTGCTCCATTACCAAGCCATCAGCCAACAACTGCTCGCCACCTTTGTCGATACCGCGCTTAGCTGCCTTCATTGCAGTTACCGGACCTGTTGCATAAAGGTTTGCCAGTTCCATTGATCGCTTAAGAACGTCACTTGAATCTACGACTTCATTTACAAGTCCAAGAGTTAGTGCCTCATCAGCATCCACGCGACGACCGGTGAAAATCAAATCTTTTGCTCGTGATGGGCCAATTAGTCGCGCTAGCCGTTGAGTACCACCACCACCAGGAATGATGCCAAGCAAAATTTCTGGTTGACCCATAACGGCATTCGATGCGGCAATTCTGAAGTCGCAACTCAATGCAAGCTCTAGACCGCCACCGAGTGCATAACCAGTGATCGCAGCAATCGTTGGAACTGGAATATCGCCAACTGCGTTAAAGCACGCTTGTAAACCTGGAGTTTCTTTTCTGGCGACTTCGCCATCCCAGTCAATCATTTCTTTAATGTCAGCACCCGCAGCAAATGTTCGTTCGCCGCCGTAGATAACAACAGCACGAACTTCATCAGTACTAGAAACTTCTAGCGCAACGGCCTTAATTTCTTCCTGCATCGCACGATTTAGCACGTTCATTTTTGGACGCTCTAGGTGAATAACTGCAATACGCTCTTGGCGCTCAACTCTGATGAATTCCGACACGTAACAAGCCTATCTATCGATTGAGGGTCAACAAAGCATTAGAAAGGGAATTAGAAAAGCGCGTTTGTTAATGCGATTCTTGCCTTAACTACAGCAGGCTCTGAGGGACCGGCAATTTCAAACAACTCTAAAACGCGTTCTCGAGTTTGATCTCTTTGAGTACCTGCCACATTCTTAATATGCTCAATCAGCAGTGCAAAGGCATCCGCCAACTCACCCATTAAAAACGTAGCGTCTGCAGCCTGTAAAACCGAGTCAGTCTCAATGGTCATCTGATCAATGTCTGCAGCCAAGTCACGACCATCAGTTCGTTGCAAGAGATTTACATTCAACAGACCAATTTTTGCGATTGCATCGCCAGGTGTGACTGAGAGAATTTCTTTGTAGGCGTCGGATGCTCTTGCCCAGTCCCCTAATTCAAGTGCCGCTTCGGCAGCATCAAATCTTGGATCGCTAGGTGGCTGCTTAGCTTGAATCTCTTCGCTCTCTGCTTGGGATTCACTTTGATTAACTGCGACTCGACCTGTGATGCCAGCTTTCTCAGCTTCTGCGAGCACTGCCTCCAATACCTGGCGAACTTGTGATTCTGGCATTGCACCTTGGAACATGGGTGCTACTTGCCCACCGATCACAACATAAACAGTTGGGATCGATTGCACCTGGAAAGCTGCAGCTATTTGTTGCTCGGCATCAACATCGACTTTGGCCAGGATCCAACGTCCGTCATATTCCAGTGCGAGTTTTTCAAGAATTGGCGAAAGTTGTTTACATGGCTCACACCAAGTCGCCCATAAATCAACAACTACAGGGACAGACATCGATTGAGTAATTACATCGGCTTCAAAACTTGCTGTCGTCACGTCAATGATTAAGTTGCTTGCGACTGGATCTGCGGCTCGTTGTGCTGCTGCTTGGGCTGCTTTTGCTTGGGCTTCCCGCGCTGCTGCTACCGCGCCCAGGTCAATTGCGCCTTGCAAGTTCATGTTGGACTGAGTCACGCCTCTATTGTGGCGCATCTTTAGTTCGTGGCGCTAACTCAAATCCTGCAAAATCTGCTTTACGGCTGATTCGGTTGAGATTTCGCCATTAGCCACTTGGGCGCTGAGAGAATTCAATCTTGTTGAATTCACATCCATCATTTCAGTAATCGAATCCAGCACTGCTCTGCGCAGATTTAACTTGGCACGTTCTACCGTGCGCAGTGCACGATCGCCAGAAGTTACTGCCCAATCGTGATGCTTTTTTATAGCAACCACTAAATCTGCAAGCCCTTGTCCGGTTGTTGCAGTTGTTGTAACAATCTCTGGAGTCCAAGCTGCTTGAGGTTGGGTGCCAAGACCGATCATGGAGCGCAGTTCGCGGACTACGCCTTCAGCCCCATCACGATCTGCCTTATTAACAACATAGATATCAGCGATCTCGAGAATTCCGGCTTTTGCAGCTTGCACGCCATCGCCAGCACCGGGAGCCAAAACCAAAACCACAGTATCCACTGCGTTTACAACATCAACTTCAGATTGGCCGACACCGACTGTTTCAACAATGATTACGTCAAAGCCAACTGCATCTAAGACTTTTGCTGCCGCTTGAGTTGCGCTGGAAAGGCCGCCAAGTTGGCCGCGAGACGACATCGAACGAATAAAGACGCCTTCATCTAAAGCATGCTCTTGCATTCGGATGCGATCACCTAGTAGTGCGCCGCCAGTTACCGGCGATGAAGGATCAACTGCCAAAACTGCTACGCGCAAACCTTGATTTCGGTATTCAGAAATCAATGCGCCAGTTGTTGTTGATTTACCAACTCCGGGTGGCCCCGTAACTCCAATAAGTAATGCGGATCCAGAATCTGGCAAACCAGAAAGCAGTTCAGTTAACTCAGGCGTGCCATCTTCAATAACGCTCAAGGCCTTACCTAAGGCGCGCACGTCTCCAGTGACTG
>JBIIAS010000171.1:0-3078 GCA_044239795.1 Candidatus Nanopelagicales bacterium
GGTCTCTAGCCGGCGACCAAGTGGTTGAAGGCGTATGTCGAAGAACTGGATTTGATTCTTTAGACATCGAAGGAAGCTCAAAAGTTTTCACAATTCCAAAACGTTCAATTATTGCTAGTCGAACTGTAAAGCCTGGCGCATTGAGTTAACGAGGATTTTGCGCAACAAATTCAGCAGTCGACGAATAAAGCTTTGCGATGTAACTTTCGAGAGCTTGATCTTCTACACGCCATTGACCACGAGCACCGATCTTGATTGCTGGTAGTTCGCCAGTTCGTACGAGTGTGTAGACCTGGGCAGGAGCAATGTTCAAAAGTTCAGCAACATCGCTAAGGGTTAGAAATCTTGCAATCATTTCTAAATCATGACTGGTTTGAGAAATTGCGGTTGAAAGTTTTCCACAACTACAAAAACTAAATGGGAAATCAACTGCACTTTATGTGACGATAAGAAAAAGTTTGGGGGAACTTAATGGCGATTCCAATTCGTGTTGGTCAAGTTGGGCCGAGTAAGTCGGTTGCAAAAGCAAACCGTAAATCGCAAGATCCAAGATTATGGCTAGGGATCTTGTTCATAGTTGCCGCGATGATCATTGGGCAACTAGTTGTTAGCAGCGCATCAACTCGCGTACCTGCAGTTACCTTGAATTCAAACATTGCACAAGGCGCCTTGATTAGAGAAAGTGATGTGACCTCCGTTCAGGTTTCCGTACCTAATGTCGAAAACTTAATTTCCGTACCAAGTGATGTTGTTGGGAAAGTTGCTGTATCAGATTTATTTGCTGGTGATCTGGTCAGCATTCATTCGATCTCAAATAGTTTTGCAAGCGATGCTCGTAATGTTAGTGTTCCGATTCGCGCGGGTCATTTACCTCAAGTTAGCCCTGGTGAAAAAGTTGATATTTGGATGACGCCAAGTCTTGATGGAGTAGCTCTACCAGGTCCAGCAAGTTTGATAATTCCAAATGCAGTAATTGCTGCAGCGCCAGATTTTATTGATGCTGGCATGGATACCTCAGTCACGGTTTTAATTTCACAGGACCAAGTACAAGTCTTAGTTCAAGCTATGCGTGATGGCGTAATCGATCTAGTTGCAATCCCAGTTACGGGTAATGAATTATGAAAAACTTGATCGCGGCTCTTGGTTTAGTGAATTGGGAAGCCCAATTCGTTAGCGGACTAGGTCATCCAATGTTTGGGTTACAAGTGCAAAGACGCTGCGTAGATGGCGTTGACATACGGGCTGCAGTTCAAGTTTCTGATTGTCAGGCAGTTCTGGTTTCAGATTCGACACCCCGAATCAGTCAAGACCTTGTAGCCGAACTGGCCGATAAAGGCATCGAACTAATTGCAATCACAGTTGATGTTGATCGCTGGCACAATCTTGGAGCGAGCCATTGCATAGAACTTGATGTGAATAATCCGCTTTCTGCAATCAAGCAAGTGTCAGAAATACTGAGAGGTAAAACCCAGGTTGTTGAGCCAGAAGCCGATCCAAAAGGTTTGCTAATTGCAGTTGCCGGATTTGGTGGAGCCTGCGGCCGAACCACAGCCGTCAAGGAACTTGGTTGGCAGTTATCAAAATCGGGCGCAAAGACTTGCATGATTGATGCCGACACTTATGGACCCTCGCTTGATCAAGAACTTGGTTTTGAGCCATCTCAAAACGGACTACTTGAACTTTGTCGATCAATTGAGCGAAAGAACTCATCAATCCAAACCCACTTTGATTTATTGCCTGCAGTTTCTAAAGATCTCTCACTAGTTGCCGGTCTACCCAGAATTTCTCGTTGGACCGATTTACGAGTGGGCACGCTCCGAGAGTTGTGGCGAAAGTCGAAAGAAGTTTTCGATGTGGTTGTAACCGATGTTGGTGCGGTTTTGGAAACGGATCACAGCCTTATGTATGAGACATCGCTACCGCGCCGTCATGCTGCGTCATTGACTGCACTCGAGTCAGCGCAAGTCACTTTGATCTGCGCCCGAGCTGACAGCGTGGGTATAGCTAGGTTGGTGCGCGGTTACTTAGAGTTTCATGAGTTATTCGCGAACTCGGAAGTTCACGTCTTGCTATGGGGAGTTGTAAGTGAAAATCAAAGCAAAGACATTAGGTCAGCAGTGAGTCGTCACACTGGGATCGAATCCATATTTGAAACTGCATACGATTTTGAAGCAACCCGAAATTCTTTGCAGCAGAATACCTTCGTTAGCAAACTAGATCCAAAGAACGCAATTACAAAAGAGTTTGAAGCCATTGCAAAATTGATTTATCAAAATTTGGAATTACAAAACAAAACTCCGCTTCGATCAAAACCAAAGCGGAGTTTGTTGAAGCGAGCTGCGTAAAAAAAGTTCTACTTCAACAAGTCTTGAACTCTTGAGATGCCTTCAATCAAGTCGTCATCACCTAATGCGTAGGAAAGTCGAATGTAACCTGGAGTACCAAATGCCTCACCAGGTACAACTGCAACTTCAACTTCATCCAGAATCAATGCCGAAAGTTCAGCCGAGGTTGTTGGAACCTTGCCACGAATCTCTCGACCCAAAATATTCTTAACGGATGGGTAAACGTAGAACGCACCTTCAGGTTCTGGGCAGTTAACGCCTTCGATCTCATTAAGCATTTTGGTTATCAACTGACGACGGCGATCAAATGCAATTTTCATTTCATCCACTGCAGAAAGATCACCTGACACTGCAGCTAGTGCTGCAATCTGTGAAACGTTAGCAACGTTTGAAGTGGCATGTGATTGTAAGTTAGTTGCAGCCTTAACAATGTCGTTAGGTCCGATCATCCAACCTACGCGCCATCCGGTCATTGCATATGTTTTTGCAACACCGTTAACAACCATGCACTTGTCAGCTAACTCTGGAACTAAAACTGGCATGGATGAAAACTCGGCGTCACCGTAAACCAAGTGTTCATAGATTTCGTCAGTTACAACCCAGATGCCTTTTTCAACGGCCCATTGACCAATTGCCTCAACTTCGGCGGGGGAGTAAACCGCGCCGGTTGGATTACTTGGTGAAACAAAAACTAATGCTTTGGTTTTTGGTGTGATTGCTTTTTCAAGCTGAG
>JBIIAS010000035.1:0-11969 GCA_044239795.1 Candidatus Nanopelagicales bacterium
CGACGAACGTTTTCTTTAAGTTCAACACCAAGTGGACCGTAATCCCAGGCGGATCGAGATCCACCGTAAATTTCGCTACTTGGGAAAACAAATCCCCGGCGTTTGGACAGATTTACTACAGCGTCTACGCGATCCATGAAACTCAACATCCGATAAGGCTGTCCGACTGGTTGCCGGAAGCAGGAAACCCCATTCTATCGAATTTGAGTAGGTCTATAGATCTTCGTAGACGCTGGACTCGTATTCGGTTACGGATTCGGAACCGAATACCATGAGCATCTCAAATGCGGTCGGTTCATCTCGCATATTTGCCAGAAACGGCCAAACCCCAACCTTGGCCTCCATTGAGCCAAGTGCTCGACGATAAGAACCAACATCAAGCCAATCGGTTTTTATCAAGTATCGTTCGGGAGAATCTGCGTTATGAAAAATACTGCCCGATACAAATCCAGGTCTTTCTTGCAACACATTCATAGCTTGCTTAGCTTCTGCCTTCCAGGCGACAGCATCAGTTACATCAAAGGTCCAAATTGTATGGAACGTGCCGAGCATAAAAACTAAGCGCCGTAGTTAATTGCAGTTGCAGCGACCAGAATCAAAAACACTAAAAATCGAATCAATCTTGATTTTGAATCAAGTAGCGGCCATGAAAGGTACATAAGCCAGCCAATGAATATGCAGACTACGGTTAATGCAATTCCTGAGTATGGTGCCGGAGAAAACAGCCCCAGAAGCATTAGGACTGCAATCATTCCCGGAACTAGGAATTTAGGTAGGGCATGAATCCGCAATAAAGTTGGTGCGCTCAAATCTGTAACGCGTTTGCGAAGTGCTGAATGAGTCACAACTGGAACCGCTGGATTCGGTTTTTTTGGTTTATCTGCTTGGCTCATAGTTCAAGTCAAGCATGGGATTCTGCGTTTCGCTTCCTGTGCCTGAAAAATCAATCGTGTGTCGGTGATTTATCTATTGGAAGCGGATTAGGAGCTGCTCCCCCATACCTACGATCGCGTGAAGCATAAATCTCGCATGCATGCCACAAATGGCGACGATCAAAATCTGGCCAAAGTGTGGGTAGGAATACGAATTCTGAATAGGCGCTCTGCCAAAGTAAGAAGTTGCTTAACCGCTGCTCGCCACTGGACCGTACGAAAAGATCAACATCTGGCATGTCAGGTTCATCTAGAAACTTATTTATGGTTTTCTCTGTAACTCTCTTAGGATCAATTTTTCCATCGGCAACTTGCTGTGCGATAGCCGAAACTGCATCAACAATTTCAGCTCGTCCGCCGTAGTTGACACACATTGTCACAGTCAATCTGGAATTCTTAGCGGTCAATTTTTCGCAGGCTTCAAGTTCTTCGATAACGGACCGCCAAAGCTTTGGCCGCCTACCTGCCCAACGGATTCGCACTCCCATGTCATTCATTTCGTCACGACGTCTGCGAATTACATCGCGATTGAAGTTCATGAGGAATCGAACTTCTTCTGGTGACCTTCGCCAGTTTTCGGTTGAAAATGCATACGCCGAAAGCCAATTAACACCTAGTTCAAGTGAGCCATAAATGCAGTCCATCAAACTTGCTTCTCCGGCTTCATGGCCAGCTGTTCGCGGCAAACCACGTTCTTTTGCCCACCTGCCGTTACCGTCCATTACGACTGCGATGTGATTAGGAATCAAATCCGTTTGGATGTTTGGTGGCTTGACCCCTGTTGAATGTGGCGGAGGGTTAAGCAACATGGCTTAAGTCTTTCATAATCAGGTGGCTTGCCGGTCAACTAACGGCAATGATCTGAGTCCTCGTTCTAAATGCCATTGCACATAGGCCGCTACGATTCCAGAAACTTCGTTGCGGTCTTTGGCGACTGAAGCATCCGCTGCTTCCCAGTCCCCTGACATTAGCGCTTGCATTAATTCGAATGACTCAGGCCGAGGAGCAACACTGCCTGGTACTCGATGCTCTACGCATAGCGCGCCACCAGTTGATACATGGAAGAAAGGTTGCGTTCCAGCGACTCCGCAAATCACACAAGCGTTAAGGGTTGGAGAATACCCAGCCATGGAAAGAGACCGCAATAGATATGCGTCCAAAACCAAGCTAGAAGCATGTTCACCAGTGACCAAAGTCCTAAGAGCGCCAACCAAAAGTAAGTATTGAGCTTCAGCTGAAATTGAATCTTCTGGGGTTAGCCGATCTGCAGTTTCTAGCATCGTTTGGCCTGCAGTCCATAGCGAGTAATCCAAAGCTAAGTCTTGGCCATAAGCATTTAGCGACTCAGCCTGTGTGATGATGTCAAGGCTCTTACCTTCGAAAACCAACAAATCAACGCGGCTAAATGGTTCCAAACGGGCGCCGAACTTACTCTTTGTGCGTCGCACCCCTTTAGCAACAGCTCGAATCTTTCCTCGTTCACGAGTTAAAAGCGTGATGATTCGATCAGCTTCGCCCAATTTATGCGTCCGTAAAACGATTGCTTCGGCGCGATAACTTGGCATGGGTCTATGGTGTCACGCCCATTGATGAAGTGTTGGTCAGGTAACCTCATTTCATGAGTACTTCTTCGAAAGAGCCAGTAAATGTGACTGGATTCGATAAGGCATCAATCAAATGGGTCTTTCGAACGATAATTTTATTCACCGCAGCTGCGCTGTTGGGTCTTTGGGTTTTTCAACAAAATGTCAGCTTCATTCTCTTACTGCTCCTGGCGCTGTTGTTTGCAGTTGCCATGGAGCCAGGTGTTTCTGCCCTTTCCGAGAGAGGCATGACGAGAGGTGGAGCAACCGGAGTAACGATGCTTGGCATCACACTAATTGCAGCAGCATTTCTCGCCTTATTTGGCGGCATTCTCTTCGCACAGGCATCATCATTAATCTCAGATTTACCAAATTTAGTTACTGACATAACGAAATGGATAAACACGACGTTTAACCAAAACTTGAATCCCGATACCTTAATAAACCAACTCAATGTTCAACCTGCTCAAATAGCTGAGTGGGCAAGCAATTTTGCTGGTGGATTTGTTGGCATCTTGTCGGGAATTGTTGGTGGATTGTTTCAACTACTAACGCTGGCATTGTTTTCGTTTTATTTGTCAGCTGATGCGCCCCGCATAAAGCGGCAGATCGGTGCACTTATGAAGCCGAGTGCGCAAAAAGTTATCGTAACGACATGGGACATTACGGTAAAGAAAACTGGAGGCTTTGTAGTTTCTAAGTTGCTTCTAGCACTTGCGTCTGCAACAGCTCACTCAGTATTCTTTGCTTCAATCGGTTTGCCGTATTGGCTGCCGCTGGGTTTGATTACCGGCATCACAAGTCAATTCATTCCAACAATTGGAACCTACATCGGGATATTTATTCCAGTAGTTTTTGCAGTATTCAATAACCCGATGGATGCTGTGTTTATCATTATCTTTGCTTCGGTATATCAGCAGATTGAGAACTATTTACTCTCGCCAAGGCTCAGCAAAATCACAATGGATATCCATCCAGCTGTTGCATTTGGATCCGTAATTGTGTTTGCCAACCTGTTTGGTGCTGTTGGAGCTATCGTTTCAGTTCCCGTTGCTGCAGCGCTGGTTGCTCTGCTTGACACTTACGGCAAGCGATATGAACTTATTCCTGAGTTAGCTGAAATCGAAAAAGCGCAAGGCAAAAAGTCAAAGAAAGTTAACTCAGAAACCGAGTCTTGATAACTGCTTTGGGTCGCGCTGCCAGTCTTTAGCAATCTTTACGCGAATATCAAGATAAACCGGAACACCAAGCATTTTGCTGATTGCAATTCGGGCTTCAGTGCCAACTTCCTTTAAGCGGATTCCGCCCTTGCCGATCACAATGTGTTTTTGACTCTCTCGCTCGACATAAATCAAAGCAAAAATGTCCATAAGCGGTTTATCTTCAGGCCGATCTGCCCGCATAGACATTTCGTCAATAACTACTGCGATGGAGTGTGGCAGTTCGTCATGAACTCCTTCAAGTGCTGACTCGCGAATCAATTCAGCAATCATGGTTAGCTCTGGCTCATCCGTAAGTTCGCCATCTGGATAAAGAATTTGGCCTTCAGGCAACATGCCCATAAGTAAGTCACTTAACAGATCTACTTGGTTGTCAGCTACGGCCGATACCGGCACAAGTTCAGCCCAATCAATTCCTAGATCTTGACCTAACTTCTGAACCGAAAGTAGTTGTTCACCAACTGCTTGTTTATCAGTTGTATCAATTTTGGTAACTACAGCAACTTTCTTTACCTGAGGAATTGCTGCGATTTGTTCGGCTATAAACCGATCGCCAGGGCCAATCGCTTCGTTCGCTGGAAAACACATAACAACAACATCAACTTCGGACCAAGTATCTGCTACCAAGGCATTGAGTCTTTCGCCAAGCAGGGTTCTTGGTTTGTGGACACCGGGAGTATCGATCAAGATCAATTGGCCTTCTGGTTTCGTCACAATGCCGCGAATTGTATGGCGGGTAGTTTGGGGGCGATCAGAAGTGATTGCAACCTTCTGCCCCACAAGTGCATTGGTTAGCGTTGACTTACCGACGTTTGGTCGACCCACTATGCAAGTAAAACCACTACGCATTTGCAGTCTCCAAGTTTGATTTTGTTGGTGTTCTTGATTCAACGATACCCAGTAATGCAAGTGCTCCAATGATCACGGCACAACCAATCCAGCCTCGTAAGTTCATTGCTTCACCCAAGATGAAAACTCCCATCAAAGTGGCCAGCACTGGTTCGGCCAAAGTTAAAGTGGATACGGTTCCAGGGCTTAAATGCGTTAAACCATTTCCGAACAGGATGTAACCAAGTGCTGTGGTTGCGAGTCCGATGTAAAGCACAAAGCCAACTAACAATGCACTGGTTATCCAAGCGCTAGTGAACAAAACAATAGGAAGCGAAAGAACGGCACCAATTCCAAAAGCTGCGCCAAGAACCTCTGCCCCTGTCACATCATGTGTTCGCGTGAGTCGGACTCCAAAGACGGTAAAGACTGCGTACATGACGCCAGAGATAAACACTGCAAAGAATCCCAGATTGTCACGAACTTCGCTGACACCAGTAATAAGAGCCAAACCTATTACGCCTAAAGCGGTCGAGACCACCCAGATTGCTGAAGGCTTACCAGTTCCAACTAACCAACCTAGAACTCCAGCAAAAAATGGTGCAGTTGTGAGCGCACCGAGAGTTCCCATCGCAACACCTATTCGAGCTGCACCGATGAAAAAGGAAATTTGGTAAGCAAGTACTGCCAGCGCCATTACCCAAACAATCGGGAGCTTTACCAGTCTGCGCAATCCAGAAATGCCATATCGAATCGCAGCATATGCAGCTAAACCAATTCCGCCTAGGAAGACTCTCCAAGCCCCCACCGAAATGCTGCTACCGGGGAAATCCAAATACGCTCGACCCGTTGCGCTCGTGCTGAACAAAACGCAGGCAAGTAATACTGAAACCACTGCCAGCTGTCTGCCATTTTTAGGCGACGATATGCTGATTACAGAACCTAAGTTTGAACCAGTCACGTTAATCGAGTGTCAATAGGGCTGCCTGATTCATCTACGACATGAAGTGGAATGCCTGCGCCAGCAAATGCCCGAACAAGTTCAAGGTCAGAATCGGAAATCTTAAACTCACCATTTGGTGAAACAACTACTGACTCAACTCCAGTTGATCCAGAGGCAACTGCTTGCGCAACAACCATTGCCACAGCCGACAGCTTTAATGATCCAACGGAAACATCGGCGCTGGCATAAGTTCTGCCGGTCTCATCGCGAAGTGCCGCGCCTGATTGCGCTTGAACGCGGGAGCGTGCCCCTTTGGCAAGTACGGCTAGCTTGTCGTCTTCTGGAACCCAATTACTCATTTGATTCAACTTCGCTATCTTCAGCAAACGAATCTCGTGAGATTACAACTGTGTCGATTCGGTGGCGGCGCCCAGCAGTTGACTCGGCTGTGAGCTTCCAGTTATCGATATCAACGGTTGCGCCAGGAATTGGAACGATACCTAATCGCTTAGCCATTAGGCCACCGACGGTGTCTACCCCTTCATCTGGAATTTCGATCTCCAAGAGTTCAGCCAGGTCATCAATGTGAAGCCTCGAGCTGACCCGATACTCCCCATTTGCCAACTCTTCGATGTCAGGGCCAAGTACATCGTGCTCATCTGAAATCTCACCAACGATTTCCTCGATGACGTCTTCAATTGTTACAAGTCCCGCAGTGCCACCGTACTCATCTACCAATACTGCTAAGTGAGTTCGTGCACTTTGCATGTCGCGCAGTAACTCATCAACGCTACGGCTATCGGGAACCATGAAAGCAGGACGCATGAGATCTGAGACTCGCTCAGTAGTTTGTGATTCTTGATGCTCGAAAACACGACGCGCAATGTCTTTTACGTAAACGACACCAACAATGTCATCTATTCCTTCTCCAACAACCGGGATGCGGGAGTAACCAGAGCGCAGGCCGAGTGACATTGCTTGCCGCAAAGTCTTATGCGTTTCAATCCAAACCATCTCGGTGCGCGGAACCATGACTTCCCGAGCGATTGTGTCGCCAAGTTCGAAAACTGAATGAATCATTTGGCGCTCATCATCTTCAATAACAGAGTCGGCTCCAGCCATATCCACAAGCTCGCGCAATTCAGCTTGAGTCGAGAATGGACCTTCCCGGAATCCTTGACCTGGAGTTATGGCATTTCCGACCAAGATAAAGACTCGGGAAAGTGGGCCAAAGATTGCTGCGATCATTCGCGCCGGGCGGACTGTGGCAAGGGCAATCTTGTCCGCTCTTTGACGACCCAATGTTTGTGGCGCTACACCGAGCACAATGTAACCAACCAAGACCATAACTGCTGACGAAGTAACTAGCGCCAAATTGTTATCGACGAACATATCCAGAGACACCGTAGTGACCAAAACGATCGCAATTGTAGAAAGCGTCAAGTGGGCAAACATAAGTGAATTCACATACCGAGCGCGATCATCTAGGAGCTTGATCAGACGTGCCGCAGGTTTACTTCCATCCTTGCGAAGTTGATCAATCGTTGCCTTACTTACTCGAGTCAAAGCAGTTTCAGTTGCCACAAATACGGCCGCAAACAAAACCATAAATGAAGCCAAAATCAGAAGAATCGTATTTTGACTCACGCTAAGCCACGAGCGTTACGCTCACCTTCCCACTGAGCAAGCAACTGAGCCTGCAAGCCAAACATAACTTTGTGTTCTTCTGGTTCCGCGTGATCATGACCAAGCAGATGCAAAATTCCGTGCGTCAACAAGAGTCTCAGCTCTACTTCCATACTGTGGCCGGCTTGTTCGCCCTGACGGGCCGCAACTGCTGGGCAGAGCACAACGTCTCCGAGGACTCCCTCTTCACTTACTCGATCTGGAGTTCCAGCGCGAAGCTCGTCCATTGGAAAACTTAAGACATCTGTTGGGCCCGGCTCATCCATGAACTTCTCATGCAAAGTTGCCATAGCAACTTCATCTACCAAAAGTACTGATAACTCTGCTACTGGGTTAATGTGCAAGCTGCGAAGTACGAACTGGGCCTGTGAGGAAATTTCTAATTCGTTTACTTCAAAATCAGATTCGTTATTGACGTCAATGGACATGTTTAGGAATTCCTACGATCTGGACGCTGCTCTTGCGAAGCGCGCTTTTCGTCATAGCGACCATAAGCATCAACAATCTGCCCCACTAATTTGTGTCGAACCACATCGGTCGAGGTAAGTTCACAAAAAGCTACGTCATCAACTTCGGTCAAGATGTCTCGAACAACTCGCAACCCGCTGGCCGTTCCTGTAGGTAAATCAATTTGAGTCACGTCACCAGTAATAACCATGGTGGATCCAAATCCAAGTCTGGTCAAAAACATTTTCATTTGTTCTGCGGAAGTGTTCTGAGCCTCATCCAAGATGATGAACGCATCATTCAAAGTACGACCGCGCATGTAAGCCAACGGAGCAACTTCAATCGTGCTACTGGTCATTAATCGTGGAATCGAATCTGGATCAACCATGTCATGAAGTGCGTCGTAAAGCGGACGCAAATAAGGATCAATTTTTTCGCTTAAAGTGCCTGGTAGAAAACCTAAGCGCTCGCCTGCTTCAACAGCCGGTCTGGTCAGAATGATTCGAGTGACCTGCTTGCTTTGCAGTGCTTGAACAGCTTTAGCAACTGCTAAGTATGTTTTGCCGGTTCCGGCAGGTCCGATTCCAAAAACAATTGTGTTTTCATCAATCGCGTCAACATAACGTTTTTGGTTAAGAGTCTTGGCTCGAATCGTGCGACCACGACTCGAAAGAATGTTTGCAGTTAATACATCTGCTGGGCGCACGTCTGAACGAAGCATTGCAATTGAACGTTCTACAGATTCTGGAGTTAGTCCTTGTCCGGTACGCAGCATTACCAGCATTTCTGAAATCAAGGTTTCGATTAAATCAACACTAGGCTTCGGGCCATCAATTGTTATCTCATTGCCACGCACCAAAATTACAGAGTCCGCAAAGGACTTTTCGATAACTCGAATTAGCTCATCACGAGCGCCAGTAACCGAAACCATGGGTGTGGAAGTCGGCACGATCACAACTGTGTGGGATGGCGAGGCAGAAACTGTCATTTGACCCAATTCTATGGCAGAAACAAGAAGTCGGAGTCGGCTATCCCGGAGGCCAAGAAAGGCTTCGGCCGCCTAAAACGTGGAAATGCACATGTGCAACAGACTGACCAGCATCTTCACCGTTATTCGTCACAATTCGGTAACCCTTGGCAAGACCCTCGTGTTCGGCAACTTTCGTTGCCAAGGCCAAGAGCTCGCTAGCTAAAGTTGGGTTGCTCGCCATCAGATCAGTTACGTCGGCATAGTGACTTTTTGGAATTACAAGTACATGTGTTGGAGCTTTTGGGTCAATGTCGCGAAACGCAATTGCGGTATCAGATTCCAAAACAATATCTGCTGGAATCGCACCGGAGGAAATCTTGCAAAACAAACAATCTTCAACGGTACTCATAACTACCTACTCACAGTTTCCAAATGCCTATGACCAACGCTGGCTGCGCATTAGTAATCCACCGACTGCGATGGCGCCTGCAGTTGAAGTGCGCATAACACTCGCACCCATGTGAACTACGCGGGCTCCGGCTGCCGAGAATGCAGCAAGTTCATCAGGAGAGATGCCACCTTCTGGACCAACGACGATCATGATCGTTCCTTGTTCTCTAATTGCGCAAGCAGCTAGTGCTTGATCAGCACTTTCATGTAAAACAAAAACGCTTTGTGCCTGTGACATTAGTTCGCAAACTTCTGCAGTGGACTTCAGATTAGAAATCTCTGGAATCCAAGCCCGGCGGGATTGCTTGGCGGATTCGCGCGAAGTACGGCGCCATTTTTCTAAACCTTTATCGACAGAATCCCACTTGCCAATCGAATGCTCAGCGCGCCAAGGAATGATTGCATCTGCGCCAACTTCAGTAAGCATTTCAACAGCAAGTTCGGCACGTTCGCCTTTAGCCAGAGCTTGCACAACTACAAGCCTTGGTTCGGGAGCTTCTTCAAAAGTAAATTGATCAATCGTTAGATCCAGGCTGTGCTTGTGAACTTTTGCAACGGTGGCAATTGCTCTGGAACCTTGCCCATCGCACAAATGAATAACTTCACCTTCGCGCATGCGCTTGACAGTGGCAGCATGGCGACCTTCATCACCATCAAGCGTGAAAGTTTTAGTCTCTTTCGAGATCTCACCTGGATTAACTAGAAATTCTGCAGCAGTCATCGGGTTGTAAACGCATCCTTAAGTTTTCCAAACAAACTTGACGATTGTTCGTGTAATTGTGCCGAAGGAGTTTCCTCGCCGCGCAAACTTGCTAATTGCCGAATCAAAACTTCTTGATCTTTATCTAGGGCAGTAGGTGTGAGTATCTCTAGATGAACTACTAAGTCACCTCGACCAGAACTTCTAAGTCTTGGCATACCTTGACCACGCAAGGTAACCGTAGAGCCAGATTGAGTTCCAGGCTTAATGTGAATCGGCGCAGTCCCATCGAGAGTTTCAAGCTCCATAGTTGCGCCAAGTGCCGCCGCTGTCATTGGTAGCGACATAGTTGCATGCAACTGATCACCATTGCGCTGGAAAACTGGGTGAGGCAACTCGATTAGTTCAACGTAAAGATCGCCTGCAGGTCCGCCACCAGGTCCAACTTCGCCTTGACCGGTCATTTGAATTCGGGTGCCACCTTCGACACCCGGTGGGATCTGGACTGACAAAGTACTACGAGTTCGGATTCGACCATCACCAGCACACTCGGCGCAAGGATGCGGATTAAGTGACCCAAAACCTTGACACTGTGGACATTGACGCGACGTCATAACTTGACCCAAGAAAGATTTTTGAACTGATTGAACTTCGCCACGACCAGCGCACATAGTGCAATTCACGATGCTCGCGCCTGAGGAAGTTCCTTCGCCTTCACATGAGTTACACGTAACGGCCGTATCAACTGCAAACTCTCGGGTTGATCCAAACGCAGCTTCATCCAGTGTTACTTGAAGTCTGATTAACGCATCCTGGCCTCGGCGTTTACGAGATCGTGGTCCGCGCTGTCCCCCGCCACCGAAGAATGCGTCAACGATGTCTCCGAATCCAAATCCTGCAGCTGAATTAAAACCACCACCGGAAGAGAACGGATCGCCACCAAGGTCAAACATTTCGCGCTTTTGTGGATCAGACAAAACTTCATAAGCCGAAGTTACGTCTTTGAATCGCTCACCAGCTTCTGCTCCCGGATTTACATCAGGGTGCAACTCTCTGGCTAGTTTGCGGTAAGCCCGCTTAATCTCTTCTGGAGTTGCTTCGCGCGTAACACCTAAGACTTTGTAATAGTCAGTCATCACTACTGATCCTTCAAGATCTGGCCGACATACTTAGCGACCGCTCGGACTGCGCCCATAGATCCGGCGTAATCCATTCGAGTTGGTCCTAAAATTCCCATTGTTGCAAGTGCTTGATCTCCCGAGCCATAACCAACGGTTACAACGGATGCGCGCTGCAATTCTTCAACCGGATTCTCGTGACCAATACGAACTGTTAATGCATCAGGTGCTGCAGCTTCGCCAAACAATCTAAGCAGAACTACATGCTCTTCAAGTGCTTCAAGTACCGGCCCGACTGCAGTTGTGAAGTCTTCGCCAACACGAGCCAGGTTAGATGTACCGCCAACAACAACACGTTCTTCGTTTTGCGAAACAACAGCATCAAGAATAGTTGCAACGACAGTGTTAACTGCCGGCTTGAACTCCGCAACAAAGTGATCTGCTAGTCCCACTAATCGATCTGGTACGTCTGTAAACAACTGACCATCAAGAGCGACATTTAGTCGAGTGCGTAGGTCATGCAAGAAATCATCTGAAACTTTATGCATGACGTCAACCGTGCGCTGTTCAATGCGTCCAGTGTCAGCAATCAGAATCAGTAGCAGTTTAGTGCCGCCAGAACTCACTAATTCAATATGTCGAACTGAACTTCGACCAAGTGATGGATACTGCACTAAAGCAACTTGCTTAGTAAGTTGCGACAACAAGCGAACTGTTCGATTCATAACGTCATCTAGGTCAACAGCTTGATCTAGGAAAGTTTGAATTGCTTTGCGCTCTGGCTGTGACATTGGCTTAATTGAATTGAGCCTGTCTACGAATAGTCGATATCCCTTATCGGTTGGGATGCGACCCGCGCTGGTGTGAGGCGCACTGATGTATCCCTCTTCTTCAAGGGCTGACATGTCATTGCGAATTGTTGCTGAAGAAACGCCAAGCGAATGGCGATCGGCTAGCGCCTTTGATCCCACTGGCTCATGAGTTTGGACATAGTCCTCAACAATGGCTCGCAAAACCGCTAATTTACGGTCTTCCATCGCAACTCCTAGCACTCACAGGTATCGAGTGCCAGTCTAACCTTGGTTAGGCCCA
>JBIIAS010000147.1:0-3073 GCA_044239795.1 Candidatus Nanopelagicales bacterium
GTATTCAGCGGTGTCAGAAACACTCCAACGCTGCTTTGCAATTCCACCTTCGTACATCAAGTCAACAATTAGCTTCAATTCGTGCAAGCACTCGAAGTAAGCAACTTCTGGCTGGTATCCAGCTTCAACAAGAGTTTCATAACCTGCTTGGACTAGTGCGGAAGCGCCACCACAAAGAACAGCCTGCTCACCAAATAGGTCTGTTTCGGTTTCTTCGGTAAATGTGGTCTTGATGCCGCCAGCGCGAAGTGCACCGATACCTGCTGCATATGAAAGCGCAAGTGCCCAAGCTTTGCCGGATGCGTCTTGTTCAACAGCAACAATGGCAGGAACGCCACGACCAGCGACATACTCGCGGCGGACTAGGTGTCCTGGACCCTTTGGTGCGACCATGCAAACATCTACGTTTGCTGGCGGCGTGATGTAACCAAAGCGGATGTTAAAGCCATGTGCAAAGAAAAGAGCGTCACCAGCTTTTAGGTTTGGTTCTACTGATGCTGCGTACACCTTGCGAGCTACGTGATCTGGAACCAACATCATGATGACGTCTGCTTCAGTTGCTGCGGTTGCTGGATCTACAACGCGCAGTCCTTCGGATTCAGCTTTTGCTTTGCTCTTTGAGCCATCAGCAAGACCAACGCGGACGTCAACGCCACTGTCGCGCAAGCTAAGTGCGTGGGCATGGCCCTGGCTACCGTAACCAATAACGGCTACCTTGCGACCTTGAATAATTGAAAGGTCTGCATCATCTTCGTAAAACAATTCGGCCACTGGGCTCTCCTATTTCGCTAGTTTGGTAAGTCTGTCAGATTCTTTGGATTGTGTGAATTTCTGTTAGGTGCGGTCGGAATTCTTGTTGGAACGGTCAGCAATTGAGCGGCCACCGCGGGCCAGGGCCACAACGCCGGACTGCACAATTTCCTTGATTCCATGAGGAGCAAGGACATTCAGGAATGCCTCTAACTTGTCTCTGGAACCAGTGGCCTCGATGGTTACTGCGTCTCCGCTAACGTCCACAACTTTGGCGCGGAAAAGCTCAACAAGCTCAAGCACCTTGCTGCGGGAGTGGTCGTCCGCCTTAACTTTGATAAGCATCAGCTCTCGTGCAATTGCGGTGTTGTCGTCAAGTTCCACAATTTTCAGAACATTGATCAACTTGTTCAACTGCTTTGTTACTTGCTCAAGCGCGTGTTGATCAACATTGACGACAACTGTCATTCGAGAAACGCCTTCGGTTTCGGTTGTGCCTACTGCCAAAGATTCAATGTTGTATCCGCGACGTGAAAACAGTGCGGAAATTCGGGCAAGTACACCAGGTTGGTCCTGCACCAAGATAGAAAGAGTGTGACGAGCCATGCTTAGTCATCCCCTCTTTCCCATTGTGGCGCCAGATCTCGAGCAAATTGAATTTCATCATTTCCAGTACCGGCAGCAACCATTGGCCAAACCATTGCGTCGCGGTGAACTTGGAAATCAATAACAACTGGTGCGTCGTTGATTTCCATCGACCGCTCAATAGCCTTGTCGACTTCTTCAGCTTTCGTGACCCGAAGCCCGTGGCAACCGTAAGCATCTGCCAGTTTTACAAAGTCTGGAACTGAATGTGAATGCAAATCTGTATTGCTGTAACGCTCGTTGTAGAACAAGTTCTGCCACTGACGAACCATGCCAAGGGAAGCGTTGTTGATAAGTGCAACCTTGATTGGAATGTCGTTAATTGTGCAGGTGGCTAGTTCTTGATTGGTCATCTGGAAACAGCCGTCACCGTCAATTGCCCAAACGGTTTTATCTGGTGCGCCTACTTTGGCACCCATGGCTGCTGGAATTGAGTAACCCATAGTTCCCAAGCCACCACTGTTAAGCCAGGTGTTTGGATTTTCGTAGCCAATGAATTGCGCTGCCCACATCTGATGCTGACCAACGCCTGCTGCGTAGATCGCTTCTGGTCCAGCAATCTTGCCTAGACGTTCGATTACATACTGCGGCGAAAGCGTTCCATCTTTCGGCTGGTCATAGCCAAGTGGATAAGTTTCACTCCAGTGATTTAGTGTGATCCACCAAGCAGTTAAGTCTGCTCGATTGCCCGCATCAAACTCTGCGGTCACTGCTGGAATAAGTTGTGAAATGGCTTCACGAACATCAGAGACAATTGGGATGTCTGCATAACGATTCTTGCCAATTTCGGCAGGATCAATGTCGATGTGAATGACTTTAGATTTTGGTGAGAATGATTCAAGCTTGCCAGTAACTCGATCATCAAAACGCGCACCGAGAACAATTAGTAAGTCCGCCTTTTGCAATGCGCCAACGGCTCCAACAGTTCCGTGCATGCCTGGCATACCCATGTGTTGTGGATGTGAATCTGGGAATGCGCCGCGTGCCATCAATGTTGTTACAACTGGAATTCCAGTTAGTTCAGCTAGCTGACGAAGTTCTCTGTGTGCCTGGGAGCGAATAACGCCACCGCCAACATAGAAAACTGGACGGTGCGCATCAACAATCATGCGAGCCGCTTCTTTAATCTGTCGACCATGTGGCTTTGTAGTCGGTTTGTAACCTGGCAAATCAATGTGTGACGGCCAAACAAATTCCGCACTGGCTTGCAATGCATCCTTTGTGATATCTACAAGAACTGGACCAGGACGCCCTGTGCTGGCAAGGTGAAAGGCTTCTTTGATCGCACGTGGAATATCTTCAGCGCGAGTTACTAAGTAATTGTGTTTGGTAATTGGCATTGTGATGCCTCGAATGTCTGCTTCTTGGAAAGCATCAGATCCGATGAAGGCACTTGGCACCTGGCCGGTGATTGCAACCATTGGCACTGAGTCCATATGTGCATCTGCAATCGGAGTTACTAAGTTTGTTGCACCTGGTCCACTTGTAGCCATGCAAACGCCAACGCGGTTACTTGCTGCTGCGTAGCCTTCTGCTGCATGGCCGGCGCCTTGTTCGTGGCGCACCAAAATGTGTCGAACTGAAGGGGAATCCATTAGTGGGTCATAGACCGGAAGAATTGCACCGCCTGGGATACCGAATACAACTTCGACATCAGCGTGTTCCAGAGATTTAACTA
>JBIIAS010000148.1:0-3071 GCA_044239795.1 Candidatus Nanopelagicales bacterium
GATTCATCTTGGGAAGAAGTTGTCATTTCGGCTTGGGCAACTTTATAAACGTCGCGAACTGCCGTCAATGCTTTGAGTAATTGACCTTCAAATCCTTCGATCCGAGTTGTCGTACCCTCGCGGTCATAACTTTCTAGCGCCAGTCCTAAATCTTCTGCAACTTCCATCATGCGGTCATGCGTGGAAGGTTGAACGAATTTTCGAGCCATGCCTGTTGCCCGGCCCATGCCACCGACTTCAAGTGATCCAGCCAGAGCATTCGTGGTGCGATCGACCAATTCGTGGGCTTCGTCAATGATCACTGAATCGTGATCAGGCAGGATCGGCAAGTTTTCCAAAATATCGATTGCGAGCAACGCGTGATTAGTAACCACAATGTCGCTGGCGTGAGCCTTATTGCGAGCTGCTTCAGCAAAACAATCCTCACCCCAAGCGCACTTGGATGCGCCAACACATTCACGGCCCGATACCGACAGCGAACGCCAAAGTCGGCCATCGAGTTCGTCGTCATAATCATCGCGGTCCCCAGTGTCGGTGACATCAACCCACTGGCGTAATTTCTTGGCTTGCTTGGCTAGTGCTGAAGTGGATGTTTGGAACAGCTGCTCTTCCCCATCATCGGCGGAATCGACCTCGACGCGATTGAACTTATCTAGGCAAATGTAATTATGGCGACCTTTAAGCACGGCATAACTGATCGGATGATCGGTTTGGTCCGCCAGGGCTTCAACAGCACTTGGCAGGTCGTGATCAACCAGTTGGCGCTGCAAGGCCAAGGTTGCGGTGGCAATCACGGTTCGGTTGGTGCCATCTGGCATTACGCCTTTGTTGGCCCGCAAGATAGCTGGCACTAAATAGCCAAGTGATTTGCCGGTGCCGGTTCCAGCTTGGACAAGTAAGTGCTCACCGTCTTGCATGGCTTTGTCGACGGCAGCTGCCATTTCGATTTGGCCTTCGCGCGGTGTGCCACCAATAGTTTCGACTACTTTTTCTAGTGCTTCGTTAACTGCATTAGATTTAGGATTTTTAGCCACAGTATTCCTCGAGCACATTAGCCAGCGCTTGTGGAACCTTAGCGATGATTACGGTGCCAGCCTCGGTGTCAGTTCGAGTAAGCACATTACCTTCCCGGTAAGCCCTCGCCAATAAGTCGCCGCGGTCATACGGAACCGTTGCCTTGATATCAATTTGAGGATGAGGCAGTTGCGCTTCGATCATGGCAACTAGTTCGTCAATATCTTGCCCAGTTAACGCCGACACTGCGATGGCATTCTTTTCATGAAGCTTGATGCGATCGATTACAAATGGATCAGCAGCATCCGCTTTATTGATCACAACGAGTTCCGGAATGTTGTGGGCATCGATGTCAGCCAGCACTTTGCGAACGGCTGACAACTGACCTTCTGGGTCTGGATCGCTGCCATCGACTACGTGCAGAATCAAATCGCTTGCTGCGACTTCTTCCAAAGTTGATCGGAAAGCTTCAACTAATTGATGAGGCAGGTCGCGAACGAAACCAACGGTGTCAGAAAGCGTGAACTCGCGACCACCAGGAGTTTTAGCTTGACGAACCGTTGGGTCCAAAGTTGCGAACAGAGCATTCTCAACCAGAACGCCAGCAGAAGTTAAGCGATTGAGCAAACTTGATTTACCAGCGTTGGTGTAGCCAGCGATGGCGACCGATGGGACATTGCTGCGACGACGCTGAGCGCGCTGAGTCGTGCGGGCAACACCCATTTCTTTAATCTCGCGGCGAAGCTTAGACATTGACTTACCAATACGTCGACGGTCAGATTCAAGTTTGGTTTCACCCGGACCACGGGTTCCGATGCCACCAGACTGACGAGATAACGCATCACCCCAACCACGAAGGCGCGGCAACATGTATTGCATTTGAGCCAAGCTAACTTGAGCTTTACCTTCTCGGCTGCGTGCGTGCTGAGCAAAGATATCCAGAATCAACCAAGTTCGATCGATAACTTTAACTTTCACAACTTTTTCCATCTTGGAAAGCTGCGACGGGGAAAGCTCGCCATTACAAATCACGGTGTCAGCACCTGTTGCCATGACAATTTGATGTAGTTCTTGCAATTTGCCAGAGCCGATATAGGTCGCAGGATCAGGTCGATCACGACGTTGAACTAAAACATCTAGAACTTGGGATCCAGCAGTCTCGGCTAGTTGAGCAAGTTCAGCAAGTGATCTTTGAGTTTGATCAAAGTCACCGTCAGTCCAAACACCGATCAAGACAACTTTCTCAAGACGAAGTTGGCGGTATTCAACTTCGGTGACGTCTTGGAGTTCAGTAGATAGCCCAGCAACACGGCGAAGGCCAGAGCGGGCTTCCAGATCTAATTCACCAGTGGTTTGTTCTTCTAGGCCGGTATCAGCAAACCGTGGATCAAAAAATTCAGACATCTAGTTCTAGCTCTGTAACAAACTTGAATCGATGGTGCCTTCGGAAACAAATACCGCTGGACCACGAAGCGTCAAGATGCCATCAGTATCGCTGTCGACATAAACCGTGCCGCCAAGCACATCAACTTGAACTGTCCAAGGATCATTTAGGTGATTGCTGGTTGCATGGACGTACGCTGCAGCGCAAGATCCAGAACCGCAGGATTGCGTTTCCCCTACCCCACGTTCGTGCGTGCGCAAGGCGATGTGAGTTGGAGATTTCTCTTGAATGAATTCAAAGTTCACGCCGTCTGGATAAGTGCCAGCTGGAAGTGCGGTTGGGATTTCATCGAGCGCGCCAGCGTCCGCGATTTCATCAACAACACTGACTGCATGGTTATTCATTCCGGCGATGCCGACTGCTGGCCAAGAACCAGTTTCGGTTTCAACTGTGACATTCATTGGACCAAGTGAAACGTGACCCATAGTCACTGCAATGTTTGTGAATTCGGCATCGGTTTCAGAAATAGCAACTGTGACCGTGCCAGCTCGAGTTCCAATCGTGAATTGACCACGATTTTCAAGTCCGGCTTCAACTAAGTAGCGCGCAAAGACGCGCAGGCCATTGCCGCAGGTTGCGCTGAGTGAACCATCAGCGTTGGTGTAATCCATGA
>JBIIAS010000149.1:0-3053 GCA_044239795.1 Candidatus Nanopelagicales bacterium
ATCAAATTCCTTTAGCCGATTTGATCAACCCAAAGAATCGAACCCGAGTTCGACATGTAAATGGTTCGTTCGGACCAGGGTTTAATGTTGAATCGATGTTGATTTGGGGATTCACCGGCGGACTTATTAGTCGTCTAATGGATATAGCTGGATGGTCTATCCAATGGGATGAGTCACAGATTGTTGAATTGCCGGCTCCGGCACCAAATACAGAAGTAACAAGTTGAATCCGTTTTATCTCGATCTAGTTTTGGTTGGGTTCGCGCTTTTCATTTTGGTCGCAGGTTGGCGACGCGGATTGTTCGTAAGTGTGTTTTCACTCCTTGGTTTGGTCTTTGGTGCGTGGCTCGGTCGATCCTTAATCGACATTGTCTCTGGCGCATCAACTACGACATCACTCACTCGCACCGCACTAAGTGCCGCAACTTTGTTTATCGGAATTGGTGTTGGTAGTGCAGTTGGTGGATATGTTGGCAGACGATTGCGCAATATTTTTAGTTGGTCACCAATCCGACTGATAGACAATCTCACTGGCGCTGCACTATCGCTAATTGCTTGGGCAATTGTTTTTTGGTTGCTGGCCACAACTTTGTTAGCTGCCCCGGTTTCTTCTCTCACAAACACTGTGTCGCAATCAAAAGTTTTGAACATGCTTGAGCAATATATGCCAACAGAAATTCGCGATGGCGTCGATTCAGTGCGAATTTATGTTTCAAACTCAGGTTTACCTGAAGGATTTGCAGATGTATTGCTGGCACCAGCTGTCGAACCACCCGACACAACTTCTGTTGACGCCCCGGCGGTCATCGCTGCTTTAGATTCTGTGGTCAAAGTTGAAGGGATCGCAGAAGAGTGTGGAACTCGATTAACGGGCTCAGGTTTTGTGGTGGGTCAAGATTTAATCATCACCAACGCCCATGTTGTGGCTGGAGTTGAAAATCCAACTATGCGCGTAAAGGGCAAAGGAAAAGCTTTCGAAGGAACTGTGGTCTATTTCGATCCTGCTCGAGATGTTGCCATCATTAGAACTAAAGACTTTCCATCGGTGGCGTTGCGAATCAGTGAACCACTAAGTCGAAGTGACAGCGCAGTCGTTGCAGGATTCCCTGGTGGCGGGCCACTCACATTGATTCCGGCGAGAGTGCGAAGTGTTTCTGAATCCACAGGAACTGACATTTATGGAAAAGCACAAGTAACCCGAGAGATCTATGCAATTTCAGCAGACATTAGACAAGGTGATTCGGGAGCGCCACTGTTTGCTCTAGATGGCACAGTTGCTGGACTTGTCTTTGCATCGTCAGCAACAGATAGTGAAACCGGCTACGCATTAACTGCCAAAGAGTTTATGGTTGGAGTTGAAACAGCAAGTACTGCTACGCAAGCCGTAGCAACGGGAGAGTGCTCTGGTGTCTGAATCTAATCTTCCTTCTGCAGTAACACGTCTTTGGACCGAACCAGGACTTCGTAAACGCGCCGACGTCATGTTTAATCTTTTGGCTGACGTTGAAAAAAATAATGTTTCTAATTTAGTTAGCCAGCTCGCAACCTTAAATGAATTTTGGTTGATCATGCGGCTGTTGGATGCTGTTGATTACGGTGCACCTGCAACAGCGGCAACAACAAGTAGGCCAGAAGTTCACGCAAGGATTCGAAACCTCGCCAGACTCGGTGAAGCTGTCCTAAATGTTGATACGCATGATTTCGAATCGTGGTGTCAGGACGAACAGATTCCAAAACACATAAGAGATGATTTAGCACTTCGAACCTGGCCTCTAAAGATGCAAGACAAGGCTGTTGGCTCACTTGATTCGTTGATACCAACTTTTGAACTTTTACTTGAAGTTTTTGAGACCCGCATTCTTAAGGGCGACATCAGCATGGGACTTTCTGTCATTCACTTGATGACTGAGTACTTGCCACTTCTAGGCTGGGAAAAAGAGCTTGGACATGCGGGAAATCCAAAGCAGCTTGCTGAGTACCTTTCGCAACCAAATGCCATGTGGCAAAGCGAAGCCTGTCCGCTAAATCGACAGCAACGAAAAGCTTTCGCAAATGTGATCACTGCAAACAGTTCCCAGAAGAACTGGAGCATTTACCTTCGCGATAGCCATTCGCGCGTTGCAGCATCACTGAGCATCTGCGCCAGTGTGCCAAACCCAATATCTGAGGTGAGTGGCCAGCGGACGTGTCGAACACCTTGCGCAATTCGAAAAGGAAACAAGGAGTTAGCGTGGTCCATGGTCTTGGTGCGTCGATTAAAGGAATCGTCGCTCTTAACTTTGCGGCACGATGCTCCAGTTGGACACTTCTTTTCAGTTCCGCAAGAACCTGAAATTTTAGCTAGTTGGGAATCTACGTGGCAGGGATTGATTGCAGATCGTGATGAGGCCCCCGAGGCACAAAACCCGCTGCGGAAGGTAACGCGCACTGGTGCATTGGCAGGTTTGCCAGAGCTGCTAGGAGTTGTTGCCGGGATGCAAGGAGCAATGCTCCCATCGAATTTGATATCAAAGATTGTGGCTGAGATTAAGGTATTGAGTACTGATAGTTAGCACCGTAGAAAGAGAAAAATTCAAATTTCGCTTGACCTGAGGCTTAACTAAGAGAACTATCGTTGATAGCAACAGATCCACACCCAATATTTTTTTGGTTACAAAAATGAAAGCGTGAATGATGAGCGGCGAAGCATTAGAGAATTTGTCTCACGAAGATCGGGTATTTTTACCATCTGAAAAATTTGCTGCTCAGGCTAATGGCAAAGCCGACCTATTTGACAGTGCTAAATCTGATCGTGAAGGTTTTTGGGACGCCCAAGCTGAGAATCTGCAGTGGGATACCAAGTGGAGTCAAGTACTTGATTGGTCCCAAGCTCCAGTTTCGAAGTGGTTTGTTGGCGGAAAGCTAAATGTCTCAGTCAATTGTGTAGATCGACATGTTGCGGCGGGAAATGGATCTCGTGTAGCAATTCATTTCGAAGGTGAACGTGGTGATACTCAAACCATCACTTACAAAGACTTACTCGACTCAGTAAGCCAAACCGCAAATGCACTAAC
>JBIIAS010000150.1:0-3051 GCA_044239795.1 Candidatus Nanopelagicales bacterium
TGGCGAAGTTAAGTTCGCGATAATTACTTGCGCTGAGGAATCCATTAATTCGATGTTAACAAATTAAATGTGAATCACTTACGGATGACGAATTTTTGCCAATTCGTAAAGGGCGATTCCAGCAGCAACACCTGCATTTAAAGATTCTGTCTCGTCAAACATTGGGATTGAAACGATCATGTCGCAGGTGTCGCGGACTAATCGAGACATTCCCGTTGCTTCGCCACCAACAACCAAAACGATTGGTCCAGCTGCAATTTCTTGGCTTACATCTTGGACAAATGAATCGCCATCAGCAGCTAGGCCAATAACGGTGCAACCTGCACGCTTAAATTCAACAAGAGATCTGGTTAGGTTTACTGCTCGGGAAACTGGAACTCTAGTTGCTGCGCCGGCCGAAGTTTTCCAAGCTGATGCAGTCATGCCAGCTGCGCGACGTTCTGGAACCAATACGCCATCGACACCAAAAGCGGCTGACGATCTAATGACCGCACCAAGGTTGCGTGGGTCAGTAACGCCATCTAGTGCAACCACAAAAGCTGCTTCATCGTTGTTGAAGGCATCTTCAAGTAAGTCGATTGGATCTAAATATGAATATGGCGGAATGCGAAGAGCCACTCCTTGGTGAACAGCGCCATCAGTGTTGCGATCTAGTTCACTTCGTGGTGCCTCTAGGAATGGAAGTCCGCGGTCGTTAGCTAGCTGCAAAATCTCTTTAACGCGATCATCAGCATCCATGAACTGTTGCATGTACAGCGCATTTGCCGGAATGTTGGCGCGAAGTGCTTCAAGAACCGAGTTTCGTCCTGCTACCCATTCGATTCCGTCACGATCGCGGGGACGGCTTACGCGAGTTGAGCCACGCTTTTCAGCAGCTCTTTCTGCGGCACGTGCTCGCTTTGCTGCCGGGTGCTTATCGCGCTCAGTTGCCTTTGGCGTTGGACCGCGACCTTCAAGTTTTTGCTTACCGCGACCGCCAGAGCCAACGGCTGCACCTTTTTTGGAGGTGCGGATAGCACCTTTGCGCTTGGAATTGCCAGCCATTACTTCTCCAGATTCCAGCGCACACCATCAGATGTGTCTTCTAAGGCGATGCCAGCGTTCCGCAAGGAATCGCGGATGGCATCAGCAGCTTCAAAGTTTTTGTTTTCCTTAGCTGCGTTACGAACTGCTATTGATTGTTGCACAAAGTAATCAAGTGCTGATTCAAGTTGTTCTGCGTTCTTACTGTCATCAGCCCAAGTTGGTGAAAGTGGATCTACACCTAAAACGTCAAGCATCTGGCGAACTGAAGTTAAGCAGCCAGCCAAGGCTGCGGCATCTGCCTTTTTACCAAGCAAAGTGTTGCCTTCGCCAACTACTTCATGAAGCACAGCGAGTGCGGCCGGAACGTTTAGGTCCTCATTCATGGCAGCTGCAAAATCTGAATTGATTGCCGCGGAAGTTAACTCAACGTCACCAACAATTGCAGCCGCACGCTCGACGAAGTTTTCAATTCGCTGGAAGGCAACGGCCGATTCTTGCAATGCGCTATCGGAAAATTCCAAGTTGCTGCGGTAGTGCGCGCTAGCTAAGTACCAACGAAGTTCAATTGGTCGAACTCGCTTTGCAACTTCTGTTACTACCAATGAGTTACCAAGTGACTTCGACATTTTTTCGCCGGCAGTTGTTACCCACGCATTGTGTAACCAAAAATTCGCAAAGTTTTGTCCAGCTGCTTTGGATTGTGCAACTTCGTTTTCGTGGTGTGGGAAAACTAAGTCCAAGCCACCACCATGAATATCGAATGCGTCACCTAAGTAGGCCTGTGCCATCGCTGAACATTCAATGTGCCAACCAGGTCGACCATTCCCCCAAGGTGTTGGCCATGAAGGTTCGCCCGGCTTTACCGATTTCCAAAGCGCGAAGTCGCGGGAATCCTTCTTGCGGGATTCACCTTCGGAATCGCCTGCAGGAAGTAGGTCATCGATTTTTTGACCCGAAAGTTTTCCGTAATCTGCAAATGACCGAACGTCAAAGTAAACATCGCCATCAGCTGCGTAAGCATGCCCACGTTCGATCAAAGTTTGCATTAGCTCGATCATTTGAGTGATGTGACCGGTGGCGCGAGGCTCAACGGTTGGTGGGGTGCATCCAAGGATTTCGTATGCCTTTTGGAATTCGCGTTCGTAATGTGCAGCGACTGCCCACCATGGACGATTTTCAACTGATTCTTTTGCCAAGATCTTGTCATCGATGTCAGTTACGTTGCGAACCAGTGTTACTTCATAACCTGACGTGCGCAACCAACGAGCCAAAACATCGAAAGCTACACCAGAACGAATGTGTCCAACATGTGGAGCAGATTGCACGGTTGCGCCGCAAACATACATTGAAACTTTTCCGTCAACCAACGGGGTGAATTCTCGGACTGCTCGAGTCGCAGTGTCATAAAGGCGCACAGTTCAAGGTTACCGATCTTGCGGGGCTTCTAATAATGCTGAAGCAATAGCGGCTACACCTTCGCCGCGGCCAGTCAGACCAAGGCTGTCAGACGTAGTGCCAGCGACTGAAACTGGTGCACCACCCAACGCCTTTGACATTGCAGTTTGAGCTTCTTCCCGACGCGAACCTATGTTCGGAGAATTCGCGATTACTTGAACACTGACGTTCACAATTGTCCAACCTGCGCCTGAAGTCAATCTCTGAACTTCATTCAATAGATCTTCACCTGATGCGCCAGCCCACTTCGGGTCCGAAGTTCCAAAGACTGAACCTAAATCTCCCATGCCAGCAGCAGACAAGATTGCATCACAGACTGCATGTGCAGCAACATCACCATTGGAATGCCCTTCACAGCCAGCAACTTCATCTGGCCAACTCAAACAAGCTAAGGACATTGGACGACCACTTACTAATGGGTGAACATCCACACCGGTTCCAATTCGCAAGTTACTCACTTGTTGCCTCCAACAAACTCAATGCATGCTGCACATCGGACATAGTTGTTATCTTCAAAGAACGTTCATCGCCCGCCACAGTCAAAACTGGAATTCCAAGCGCATCCATTAA
>JBIIAS010000036.1:0-11826 GCA_044239795.1 Candidatus Nanopelagicales bacterium
TTCCAATTTTTATAATTGATCCATCACGTAGCACTGACTCGCTTGCCCGATTACCATCAACGATGGTTCCATTAGTTGAATCAAGGTCACGAATCAAAACATCAGAACCTAGAACGATAGAACAGTGAAGGCGACTGACGCTGGTGTCGTCAATTTGAATATCGGCTTCGGCGCCGCGCCCAATGTTCGTAACAGACTTCGTAATCTTGAATTCTTCGCCAGTAACGGAAGTTAAAAACGGAGATGCTTCTGGAGTGAATGCTGCTTTTGGCATTTGCGGTGTCGCATCTTGACCAAGTCCCGAGGTGACAATTGGAGTCACTGGTCGTTTTGCTGCAGCGCTACGAATTCTAAAAACGCCAGTTTCTAGTGCTTCATCTAAGTCAAAAGTGATGTGAGCCAAATCAAGAACCGTATAGCGCTGCTCACTTGAATATGTATCGGCCAAAGAACCCAGTTCGAAACTTAAGGTGTCGAAGTAAGTGGCCAAACGTTCATGATCAACAGGGCCAAGCTCAATTATGAAAATATTAGGAACGACGGTTTGTCCATTTATAGTGTCTGCCCGATTATCTATTTCCTGCTGAAGTGCCGCACCAAGCTCAACTGGCTGAACCTCTGATTTAAATGCTTTAGAAAATGAGCCATTTACGATTCGGTCAAGGCGATGTTCCAGGTTGTCAAGTAAACCCATTTGAACTCCTCGGCTAGGCAAAAACTGCAGTAAACGCAATCACTATCAGGCTTCAATTCTACTTGGCAGCAGGAAATCCGCGCCGTTCTTGATTACAGCGTCAAAAACTACCTTTTAAGTGGTAAACGCCAGAACAAGGAGCAGTGCTATAAGGGTTGCAATTATTGTTGCGCCAACTTTTGATGCCATAGCTTTAGTTACTGCTGGAATGTAAGTTCCAATGATCAGTGCCAGTCCAAACATCCAAAGTGGAGCGCCTTTTTCAAACGAGTTTTGGTAACGCCAATTGATTAAGCCAATCGCAAATAACAGATAGCCAGCCCAACGGATGTTTAAAACAATAGTTTCCATGCGTTAACCGTATAGCCCAAGATTCTTAAGTGACGCACAAACACTCTGGTAGCAGTTGCTAGTAATGCATATCAGGGTAATCATTGATTTATGAGTACAGCATCCAACATCTACGATTTGTCTTTCGTAAACAATAAAGGCGAGACAGTTTCTCTTGCCGACTATTCAGGCAAGCCGATCTTGGTGGTTAATACTGCAAGTAAGTGTGGCTTCACGCCGCAGTATGAAGGACTACAAAAGTTACACGAAGAATTTAGGTCGCAAGGCTTGATCGTTCTAGGTTTTCCGTGCGATCAGTTTGCACATCAAGAACCAGGCGACGATGCACAAATCGATGAGTTTTGCAAAGTTAACTATGGTGTAGATTTTCCGCTTTCTCAAAAAGTAAATGTGAATGGTAAAGACGCTCATCCAGTTTTTCAATTTCTTAAGAGCCGCTCAAAAGGTTTACTTGGCGGTGGCGTGAAATGGAACTTCACTAAATTCTTGATTTCTCCAGATGGTGAATCAATCAAGCGCTATGCCCCAAGCACAACCCCTGAAGATATTCGAGACGATGTAATTAATTTACTTCCGAAGTAGTTGTCTCTTTAGTTCCGACATAACGAACAAGGACACTCGAGGCCACAATTGAAATCACGACAGCAATGAGTACACCTGAGAACTGATCACTACTAATTGCTCCAGCTGTTAGCGCAGCACTACCAAGTACGAAAGAAAATTCACCGAGTTGGCTGAGTCCAACTGCATGTTGTGCAGGTCTTGATTTAATGTCAGTAAATTTCACAATCAGATAAGTTGGCAAAGTTTTTACGACGACCATCAAGCCAACAAGCAACAAAGCAAAAGGTAAAGATTTTTCGATAAGTGAAGGTTGGATCAAACTTCCAATCAGTACAAAGAACAGAACTGCGAATAGGTCACGGAATGGCAAGAGAACGCGGCGCACCTCATCTGTGTCCTCGCCGGTACGAATTGCTAAGCCAGCCACGAAAGCTGCGAGCGCCATAGGGATACCAAATACGGTCGCTCCAACTGCAGCAAGAACCAAACCGATCGCAACTGAATAAATAAGGAAAAGATCAGGTGATGTGCGGACTCTACGCAACAAACTTGGGAGTAAGCGCGCTGAAACATATGCCGTAATACCAAATCCAACTAATCCGCCGATGGCCTGAACCAATGAGCGCTGATCATTTCCGTAGAGCACCAAGATAAACGAAGCTACTGCTACCCCAACGATGTCTTGAAGCACACTCCAAGCAAGCAGGGCTTCCTCGGTTGGCTTGTCCGTGGTACGTCCTCGGCTGCGAGTGATGTTTACGATGACGACACTTGAAGACATCGCGACACTTAATGCCAATAGCAAAGCACCCAATGTTGAGAGGCCCAGATACATGAACACGGGAGTGCCGATCAGCATGCCAATTCCGATTTGAAGTGGTGAACCCCAAAGCAAGGCTTTTTGTCTGCGGCCTAGTTTGGGCAGATTGATCTCGATACCTACTTCAAAGAGCAGCAGCACAACGCCAATGTCAGCAAGCAATGAGAGCTGTTCAGGACCTGCGGTGTATCCAGGGGTAAACGGGGAAACCATCAGTCCAGCAAGCAAATATCCAACAATTGCAGGTAGGCCAAGTCGTCTAGCGATGTAACCAAGAGTGGCAGCCAGTAACAGCACCACGCCGATATCAAATACTAGGGGCGCAGTTTCGACCACAATGCTGGCGGTGGAAGGTCTCTGCATACTTTATTCTACCCAATAATTTTTAACCTCTACGCTAGTTCAGTGAGTATCGATAGCAATCTAACTGCGCGAGTTCAATCTTGGATTGAGCAAGATCCAGATCAAGTAACTAAATCGCAACTCATACAACTTTTGCTGGATGCCGAAACTAATCAAGTCGCGCTTACTGAGTTAGAAGATGCATTTATTGCACCACTGGAATTTGGCACCGCTGGTTTACGTGGCGCATTAGGTGCCGGCCCAAACCGAATGAATCGCGTGACGGTTTTGCAAGCAGCTTCTGGACTGGCGCAATATCTAGTGCAACAAGGGTTTGCTGGAAAGAAAGTTGTTATTGGATTTGATGCCAGATACAACAGTGATGTTTTCGCAGCTGACACTGCACGCGTGATGTCAGGCGCAGGTCTTGAATCAATTGTTTTTTCCCATGTAGTACCAACACCAGTTTTAGCTTTTGCGATTCGCCAACTTGATGCTTGCGCAGGTGTAATGGTTACTGCAAGTCATAACCCGCCACAAGATAACGGATACAAAGTTTATTTAGGTGATGGTCGCCAAATCGTTTCACCAGTTGATGAACAGATATCGAAATTGATTAAGACCGTGACAGACGTCAGGCAAATTTCATTAGGAACAACCGGTGCCTTTGTAAGCGACGAAGTGGTAAAAACTTACACAGCGTTAACATCGCAAATAATTGCATCTGGTCCAACAACAGATGCACAACGGAAAGCTGTTACTTCGGTCTACTCAGCAATGCATGGCGTTGGCTGGAAAACTTTGCAATCTGTATTTGCCGCATCCGGATTTGTTGAGCCGATTGCAGCACTAGAACAACGCGATCCAGACCCAGCATTTCCGACTGTGGCTTTTCCAAATCCTGAGGAACAAGGCGCTCTGGATATCGCACTTGCATTGGCTAAGAAGAACGCAGTTGATGTGCTGTTAGCAAATGATCCAGATGCAGACCGCTTTGCAGCAGCAGCACCGAATGCAATGGGTGAATGGCACACGTTGCGCGGCGATCAAATTGGAAGCTTGCTGGGCTGGTGGATGATTGAGCGCGCAAAGCTAACCGGCTCAAAGCTTTCTGGGGCTCTGGCTAATTCAATCGTGTCTTCAATGATGCTGGAAGCAATTGCCAAATCTGCTGGACTTCAACATGAATCAACTCTGACCGGATTCAAATGGGTATCAAGAGTTGATAACTTGGCTTTCGGCTATGAAGAAGCCCTAGGTTATTGCGTAGATCCAAAGAATGTAAGTGACAAAGATGGCGTATCAGCAGCAGCAGTCTTTATGGAAATGCTTGCTCACTTAAAGAGTCAAGGTAAAGACCCATGGCAAGTGCTAACGGAATTGGCGTTGTCACATGGCCTACATGCAACTGATCAAGTCTCAGTTCGAGTAACAAGTGGCGAACAAGTGGCACTGACAATGGCTGGAATTCGCAACACACCACCAAGCGAACTAGGCGGGTTGAAAGTTATTCGCATTGATGATTTAGCTGAAGGTTTAGGTGCACTGCCTAAGTCAGATGCTGTGATTCTTCATTTAGCAGGAAGCGATCAGATTCAAAAAGCGCGAGTGATTGTGCGCCCAAGTGGGACAGAGCCAAAGATTAAGTGTTATTTAGAAGTTGTGGTTCGGGTCGATGATTTAGCAATTGCCCAGCAAACCGCCGATAATGAATTGAAGAGTTTGGCAGCAGATGCCAGGCCGCTACTAAGTGGAGGCAACTGATGGATCGCACTCAATTGGCCCAAATGATCGATCACACTTTGCTAAAGCCAGAAGCTACGAACTCAGATGTAATCGCACTTTGCGCCGAAGCCGCTGAACTAGGCACATTCTCAGTTTGTGTTTCCCCAACTTTTGTATCGCTGGCTGTGGCCAATGTTTCTAACGGCGTGAAGGTCGCTACAGTTTGTGGTTTTCCAAGTGGCAAACATGAAGCCGAGATCAAAGCTGCCGAAGCCAAACTTTCAGTTTCGCAAGGTGCGCATGAAGTCGACATGGTTATCGATGTTGGCCGAGCCATCATGGGGGATTGGGACTATCTCGAGGCTGAAGTTTCGGCAGTCCGAAAAGCGACAACAGGGGCTTTACTAAAAGTGATTTTAGAAACGGCCGCTCTAACTGATGAGCAAATTGCCAGAGCTTGCCAGCGCTGCGAAAGTGCGGGAGCGGATTTTGTTAAGACTGCTACCGGTTTTCATCCAACAGGCGGCGCCGATGTGAGAGCCATCAAGATTATGCATGAAACTGTTGGTGGTCGATTAGGCGTTAAGGCTTCCGGTGGTATTCGAAACATTGAGTTCGCAACTGAACTAATCAATGTCGGAGCCACTCGCCTTGGACTTTCTAGTTCTCGCGCAATCCTTGATGGCGTTGCGGCGACCGGAAGTTACTAAGAACCAACCTGTTCGCGAAGTCTGGCGTAGCCAGGCTTGATTATGTGATTGATGATGTCCAAACGTTGATCAAACGGCAAGAACGAACTCTTCATTCCGTTGACTGTCAACCATTCAAGATCCCGCAGTGAATAATCAAATGCCTCAACCAGTGACGTCATTTCAGCTGACATTGAAGTGTCAGACATCAAGCGGTTGTCGGTATTCAAAGTAACGCGGAAGTTTAGTTTGCGAAGCAAACCAATCGGGTGTTCAGCAATACTGGCAGCTGCGCCGGTATCAACATTTGACTTAGGGCAGAGTTCAAGTGGAATGCGGCGATCACGAACGTAAGCAGCTAAGTCGCCAAGAGTTACGGTGCCATCAGGATTTGTTGTTACATCATCAATGATTCGTACGCCATGACCAAGACGTTCAGTGCCACAGAATTGAATTGCCTCCCAAATACTCTTTAACCCAAATGCTTCACCAGCGTGAATTGTGAAGTGCGCATTGTTGCGTTGTAAGTATTGGAAGGCTTCGATGTGTTCTGTCGGGGGATAGCCCGCTTCTTTCCCTGCAATGTCAAAACCAACTACACCACGATCGCGATACTCAACAACAAGCTTTGCAATTTCAAGTGACACATCTGCCATACGCATTGCAGTTAACAGGGCAACAACGCGAATTGTTTTGCCAGCAGCTTTCGCTTCAGCTTCACCATGAGCAAAACCGATCAAGACGTTGTCAATTACTTCGCGGTAGCTCAAACCTTTTGCAGTGTGAAGTTCTGGAGCAAATCTGATTTCGGCATAGACCACACCATCTTCGGCAAGATCTTGTGCGCATTCACTTGCCACACGTTGCAACGCATCTGGAGTTTGCATAACGCCAACGGTGTGAGCAAAAGTTTCTAAGTAAATTTCAAGCGAGCCTTGAACAGCAGTGTGAAACCAGTTGCCAAGCTGCTCTTCATTGTCATATGGCAAAGCGGTGTAGTTATGTAGCTGGGCAAGTTCCAAAATTGTTTTTACACGCAAGCCACCATCTAAGTGATCGTGCAAGACAACTTTTGGAACAGCCTTGATTACTGCGGGTGAAATCATTCTTCGTCATCTCGATTTGCTAGATCAGGTGAAAACGCTGGGACACAAATTGCAACGTAGTGCGCATCTTCGCGAGTTAGATAACGCACTTTCTCGCCAGCACGTGTGATTAAAGCCTGGCCAGCGCCGACGGTCGTCGTCTTACCTTCGTGCTCAACATCTATTGAACCGGTGATGACAATTGTGAATTCATCAAATGCGGGAGCTTGAGCTGGCTCAGACCAGCCAGCTGGTGCATGCATGACGGCAACTGAAACGTCATTGTCTCCAGTCTTCACTCGGCCGATGTACTCTGCAATAGATTTACCACCGGGAACTGGAATCATGGTTGGTTCGCTAATTAATTCGGGCATGTAATCAGGATACTTGGGAAAGTTTTACAAACAAGTTTTAAACAACGCGGTCAATGATTAATGGCAAGCGTTGTGATATTTCTGACTCAGTTCCGATTTCGTAACCTTGCGTTAAGACTTCTAAGGCTGAATCGAATCGAGCTGGCTCATCAGTGTGCAGCGTGAAGAGTTTCTGCCCGGCTTCTACTTTCTCGCCATGTCCCACATGCCACTCAATTCCAGCGCCTAATTGGACGGAATCTTCTTTTCGGGCCCGACCTGCGCCTAGTCGCCAACTAGCCATACCCACGGATAGTGCATCCAGGCGAGTTAAGTAACCAGAAGTAGTTGAGATAACTTCGTGAGTTTCTCTAGCCACTGGAAGTGACGCAGACAAGTCGCCACCTTGGGCTGTAATCATCGCGCGCCAAACATCCATGGCAGAGCCATCCGCAAGTGCAGCAGCCGGATCTTTCAGCCCAGCGGCACCACTTGCCTCCAACATCTCGCGAGCCAGAGTCACAGTTAGTTCAACAACATCTGCTGGCCCACCACCAGCGAGCACATCAATTGATTCCTGTATTTCAAGAGCGTTGCCAGCTGTTCTACCAAGTGGAACGTCCATCGCGGTCAACAGGGCACGTGTAGTTACGCCAGCATCATTACCAATTCCAACCATGGTTTTAGCAAGCTCGCGGGCCTGCTCAACTGTTTTCATAAATGCACCAGAGCCGACTTTGACATCCAAGACAAGTGCGCCAGTTCCTTCGGCAATCTTCTTGCTCATGATGGAAGCTGAGATCAATGGTATGGATTCGACAGTTCCAGTTACGTCACGTAACGCATAAATTCTGCGATCGGCAGGTGCCAGAGTTTGACTAGCTGCACATATCACTGCGCCAGTTGAATTCAATACGTCGAACATTTCAGCATTAGTTAAGTTGGCGCGCCAACCTTTAATGGCTTCAAGTTTGTCCAAAGTGCCACCGGTATGGCCAAGTCCTCGTCCAGAAAGTTGCGGGACGCTAACGCCACAGGCAGCAACTAAAGGCGCAAGCGGCAATGTGATTTTGTCTCCGACACCACCAGTGGAATGTTTGTCAGCAGTAGGTCGGCCAAGAGTTGACCAATCCATAGTTTCACCGGAATCTATGTAAGCCTTGGTCCAGCGCACAATCTCGCGACGGTTCATCCCATTAAGCAAAATTGCCATTGCCATTGCTGACATTTGTTCTTCGGCAATCACATTTCGAACGTAAGCGTCAACGAACCAATCAATTTGTGAATCAGTTAGTTCTTGCTTATCGCGCTTGGCGGCAATGAGATCAACTGCAGCAAATGGCTCAGTGCTCATGATGTTAATTTCACTCGGGGAAGCGTCATACCTGTAAGGCTAATGCGTTTAAAGTCGATCCGTTAAATCATGCGCGCCAAAGGCGTCTGGAAGTATTTCTGTCATTGACTTAATTCCAGATACAGAATCAAGCAGACAATTCGGACCACCGTGTTCCCAGAGCAGTTGGCGGCACCGACCACATGGCATCAATGCGTTTCCGTGTCGATCTACACAAGCGACTGCAACCAGTTTGCCACCACCAGTGCTGATCAAACTTGAGATCAAGCCACACTCAGCACACAACGCAACACCGTATGCGGCGTTCTCTACATTGCAGCCAGTCACAATGCGACCGTCATCAACTAAGCCAGCAACACCAACTGGAAAGTTTGAATATGGTGCATAAGCTTTTGCCATTGCGCCACTTGCAGCACTTCGTAACTCATCCCAATTGATTTCCATTAGTGATGATCTCCCTTTCGATACGGAACACCATCAGCAGCCGGCGGTCGCAAATTCTGAGACGCGGTTGCAAGAACCAACAGAGTTGTTATGTATGGAGCAACTTGAGCAACTTCTGGTGGGAATGAAGTGGCAGAGAAGTAAGCACCGATCATTACGGAACCAAGAATCAAGAAACCGATTGCAGAGTTACGACGGGAACGACGAAGCATGATTCCTCCGATTGCAAACAAGATAATTGCACCGAGCAAAATCAGACCCTTAACGTTTTGATTGCCAGTATCGATCAGACGCAAAGTATCTATGTAACCGAACATCAAGGCACCAGCTGCGGTACCACCTGGTCGCCAGTCACCAAAGATCATGGTTGCTAGACCGATGTAACCACGACCAGCAGTGTTGCCGTTGCGATAGATGGTAGAAGCAATAGATAGGTAAGCACCACCAAGTCCAGCTAGCATTCCGGAGAACACAACTGCTGCGTACTTGAACTGCACAACCTTTACACCAAGTGAATCCGCAGCCCATGGGTTTTCACCAGCACTACGAAGGCGTAGACCAAATGCAGTTTTCCAAAGCAAGTAGCTAGTCATAACAAACAGTAAGAATGTAATGATTGTTAGCAACGACAAGTTGTAAAACAAACCAGCGAGAATTCCAGCTAGATCACTAACGAAGAAGATTCCTCGTTCATGAAGTGTTGTCAATGGTCCAACAAGTGAATCAATCGTGAACGTCGGAATCTCACCCTTAATAGGTGGTGACTGCGCTTGCCCACCACCTGGAGCATCTGTGAATAGCAAGATCGCAAGGAACTTAGTTAAGCCAAGCGCCAAGAGGTTGATTGCAGTACCAGCAATGATTTGGTCAACGCCAAATGTGACAGCAGCTACCGCGAGGAGCAAGCCTCCGATAGCACCAAAGATCACACCCGCTAAGACGCCAGCCCAAACACCCCATTGCCAACCAGCCCAGCCAGCTCCGAAAGTGCCAAGGATCATCATGCCTTCAAGGCCAATGTTGATTACGCCAGCGCGCTCAGCCCAGATGCCTGCCAGACCTGCAAGTGCAATCGGTGAAGCGAAAACCAATGCTTGTGCAATTGTCACCGTGCTGGTTAGGTCACCGTTACCAGTTATGGTTCGAGTGATTGAAAGCATGGTGATAGCAGTAAAGGCAGCACCTATGAATCTGCGAGATTTCAAGTAAGTCATACGGTTGCCTCCTGCTTTGCTAATGCTTTAGCAACACTTGTTTGCTCACTCTTAACTTGATAGCGGCGAACAACCTCGTATGAGATCACAACCACGATCACAATCAATCCCTGCATGATCGTTGAGATCTCTCTAGGAACACCTTCAAGCACTAACTGGCCACTCGAGACATCTAAGAACGCCCAAAGAATCGCACCCAAGGCAATGCCAAGTGGATTGTTTCGACCTAGCAAAGCGATGGCAATACCAATGAATCCCCAGTCGGTTGGAAATTGCAAAGTGTATGAACCGGTATCACCTAATAGATAAGGCAGACCAACCAAACCAGCGACAGCTCCGGAAAGCAACATGGTCACGTAGATCATACGGTTTGACTGCACACCGCTAGTGCGCGCTGCAGTTGCAGATTTTCCGGTAGCACGTAAATCGAATCCAAAGCGAGTGCGATTTAGCAAGAACCAGTATCCAACTCCAATAAAGATGGAGATAAAGAAGAATCCATAGATTTGCGTTTCAGGATCGATAAATGCGATGCCACGTAACATTCCAGTTTCTGGAATTGGCTTGGTGCCGCGAATGTTCAAACTAGTTTCAGTACCGATGCTGGTTCGAACAATTAGGTAACTGATAATTCCAATCGCAATGAAGTTCAACATAATCGTTGAGATAACTTCACTAACACCACGTGTGACCTTTAGCCAAGCTGCAATACCAGCCCAAAGCGCACCAACAATCATTGCAGTCAAAATTGTGATCGTTACCGATGCAACCTTAGGCAGAGTTAAGTTACTTGCAACCACCGCTCCAGCAAGGGCACCCAAAACGTATTGACCGTTAACACCAATGTTGAACAAATTCATTTTGAAGCCGATAGAAACTGCCAACGCACTTAAGAAATAAATCGTTGCAAGATTAAGCATCAAGGACATCGCGCGAGGTGATGTTCCGTAGTTCCACATTGAAGAGAAAACGGTAGAGACACTGGCTCCGATTACAGTCAGAATAACTGCGGTTGCTGCGAGCGAAACAAATAGACCAATTGCTGGAGCAATCAGGCTCATGCCAATTCTTCTAAAGTTCATTACGCAGCCTCTCCCGCACCAGTCATTGCGGTACCAAGTTCTTGCGGAGTGACAGTTGCCGGATCAGCATCAGCGACGAACTTACCTCGAAGTAAGACTTTGATGTTGTCGCTGAGGCCGATTAATTCATCAAGATCTGCCGAAACCAATAAGACCGCTAAGCCAGACTGGCGGGCATGACGAATGTGATCCCAGATGGCCGCTTGTGCTCCAACGTCAACACCACGAGTTGGGTGGGCTGCAATAAGAAGCTTGGGCTCGCCAGACATTTCACGGCCAACAATTAGTTTCTGCTGGTTGCCACCAGAAAGTGCACTAGCCAATACTTCAATACCTGGTGTACGCACGTCATACTCTTCAACAATTCGCTTGGTATCAGCCTTGGCACTGCGTGGGGTAAGCCAAATACCTTTGGCATTTGGAGATTTCGTTTGATGTCCTAACATTCGGTTTTCCCAAAGCGGTGCCTCCAACATCAATGCTTGACGATGACGATCCTCAGGGATGAAACCAATTCCAAGTTCGCGGCGATGACGCGTTGACTTGTTTGAAATGTCTTCGTCTTTGAATTGCACTCGGCCAGTTGCAGATTCAATGCCCATCAAGGCATCAAGAATTTCAGCTTGACCATTTCCTTCAACGCCTGCAATTCCAACAATCTCACCAGCCCGAATCTGGAATGAAATGTCATCAACAAGTGCTTTGCCACCTTTTGCAAAGACTGAAAGATTTTCAACTTTCAGAACCACTTCGTCCTGAATAGTGTCGCCTATCGCTTCTGGAGTAGGTAATTCATTTCCAACCATCATTTCGGCGAGATCTCGTGCTGAGACATTTTGGGTGTGTGGATTAACACTGCCAACCGTTGTGCCTTGTCGAATAACTGTGATCTCATCAGCGATGGACAAAACCTCATCAAGTTTGTGACTAATGAAGATAACTGTGAGTCCTTCTTTTTTAAGGTCGCGAAGTGTATTAAATAGTTCATCTACTTCATGTGGAACCAAGACCGCAGTCGGTTCATCTAGAATCAAAATCTTCGCGCCGCGATACAAAACTTTAAGGATTTCAATTCGTTGTCTATCACCAACGCCGAGTTCACTAACTAA
>JBIIAS010000151.1:0-3019 GCA_044239795.1 Candidatus Nanopelagicales bacterium
ACCGTAGTAAATCGCAGCATTCTTGCCAGTGGCATACATGCGCGCGGCCTGACGAATGGTTTCGGCTGGAACTCCAGATTGTGCTTCTACTACTTCTGGGCTGTTCTCCGGAAGTTCGATGAATTTGCGCCAGCGATTAAACGGTCCTGGATCGCAACGTTCAGCTACAAACTTTTCATCAATCAAGCCTTCAGTTGCAATTACGTGTGCGATCGCATTTACCACTGCCACGTTGGTTCCTGGCTGAAGCTGTAAGTGATGATCAGCCTTAATGTGTGCTGATTCAACAAGATCAATCTTGCGAGGGTCGATAACAATTAAGTTTGCGCCTTCGCGGATGCGGCGCTTCATGCGAGATGCAAAGACTGGATGAGCGTCAGTAGGATTAGCGCCAATAACCACGATTACATCGGTCTTTGCTACTGACTTAAAGTCTTGAGTTCCAGCAGAAGTTCCAAACGTAGTGCTTAAGCCATATCCAGTTGGTGAGTGGCAAACGCGAGCGCAGGTATCAATATTGTTATTTCCAAAAGCAGCGCGAACCATTTTTTGTACGACAAAGATTTCTTCATTGGTACATCTTGACGAGGAGATTCCACCAATGCTGTTATCGCCATACTTTTCTTGAATCGCCTTTAGCTTGGTCGCGGTGTATTGAATTGCTTCATCCCACGAAACTTCACGCCATTCATCGGTGATTTTTTCGCGAAGCATTGGCTTCGTGATGCGATCGGAGTGAGAGGCATATCCCCAAGCAAAGCGGCCCTTAACGCAACTGTGGCCTTCATTGGCTCCACCAGTTTTAGTTGGGACCATTCGAACTAATTCGTCGCCACGTAATTCAGCATTAAACGAGCAACCAACACCGCAGTAAGCACAAGTTGTTTGAACTGTGCGAGTTGGCATTCCAAGATCAATTACTGACTTTTCTTGCAAAGTTGCAGTTGGGCAAGCCTGAACGCAAGCTCCACAGGAAACACATTCACTAGAAAGGAAGTTCAAGCCACCAGGACTTACCTTTGAGTTAAAGCCACGGCCTTCGATGGTTAGTGCGAGAGTGCCTTGGACTTCATCACAAGCGCGAACGCATCGATTACAAACAATGCATTTGCTTTCATCGAATGAGAAGTAAGGATTTGAAGCATCTGTAGGAGCATCTAAGTGGTTCTTGCCATCCATGCCGTAGCGAACTTCGCGAAGTCCAGCTACTCCAGCCATGTCTTGTAGTTCGCAATCGCCATTAGCAGAGCAAGTTAAGCAATCCAATGGATGGTCGGAAATGTAAAGTTCCATGACGTTCTTACGAAGTCTGGCAACTTTAGTGGTCTGGGTGCGAACAACCATGCCATCTTCAACCGGAGTTGTGCAAGATGCTGGGGTGCCGCGACGGCCATCGATTTCAACGATGCACATACGACAAGAACCAAATGGCTGAAGTGAATCAGTGGCACAAAGTTTTGGAATATCACAGCCAGATTCTCCGGCTGCACGCATTACTGAGGTACCTTCGGGAACTAAGTGCGTTTCACCATCAATCGTGACGCTAACCATGACATCAGAGTTTGATTTTGGGGTGCCGTAATCAGCTTCGCCGATACCAGAGCGCATCGGCATAGTTCCGCGTGGATCTGAAAGTAATGTCATCACTTCACCTCTACCTTTATACCAAAATCTGCTGGGAATAACTTGAGTGCGCTTCGAACTGGCAGTGGTGTTAACCCACCCATTGCACATAGTGAGCCATCGGTCATCACCTCGCATAAATCTTCAAGGAGTTCAAGGTTTTTGGCCTGCTCTTCACCGGCAACAATGCGATCAATAACTTCAACGCCACGAGTTGAACCAATTCGACAAGGTGTGCACTTGCCACAAGATTCTTCGGCACAAAATTCCATTGCAAAGCGAGCTTGCTTTGCCATGTTCACAGTGTCATCAAAAACCACGATGCCACCATGGCCAAGCATGCCGCCAACTTCAGCTAAGGATTCATAACCCATTGGAACTTCCCATGATTCAACACCAAGGTATGCGCCTAGTGGCCCACCAATTTGGACCGTCTTTATTGGTCGTCCACTATGAGTGCCGCCGCCAACTTTGTTCACCAAGTCGCCAAGTGTGATTCCAAATGGAAGTTCAACGATGCCGCCTCGCAAAATGTTTCCAGCGAGTTGAAATACTTGAGTTCCGCGCGAACGATCAACTCCAAAGGATTGATATGAAGCTGCACCATCAGCCAGAATCATTGGCACAGCTGCCAAAGTCATTACGTTGTTGATCACGGTTGGCTTGCCAAACAATCCAACTAGAGCCGGAATCGGTGGCTTGGCGCGAACCATGCCGCGCTTACCTTCCAAGCTTTCTAGCATTGCGGTTTCTTCGCCGCAGACATAACTGCCGGCACCGACTCTTACTTCTAAATTGAACGTGAACCCAGAACCAAGAACCGAAGCTCCGAGAACCTTGTGTTCGATTGCGATTTGGATTGCTTGATTTAAAACATCAATTGCATGTGGGTATTCAGATCTGACGTAAATCAAACCTTCAGTTGCGCCAACTGCAATTCCAGCAATGATCATGCCTTCGATCAGCGTGAAAGGGTCGCCTTCCATGAGCATTCGATCGGCAAAGGTTCCACTGTCGCCTTCATCGGCGTTACAGCAAATGTATTTTTGATCAGATTCTGTATTGAGTACCGTTTTCCATTTGATACCTGCCGGGAAACCTGCTCCACCACGGCCCCGAAGTCCTGATTCAGTTACTTCGTTAACGATGTTGGCTGGAGTCATGGCAATTGCATTTCGCAGACCCTTTAGGCCGCCATGTGCTTCATAATCTGCTAAAGACAACGGGTCAATAACGCCAACTCTGGCAAAAGTGATTCGAGTTTGGTCCTTTAGGAAATCCAACTCTTCGACTAGGCCTAAGCAGGAATCATGTGAGCTACCTGTCAATAACCCCGCAGCAAACAATTCAGGAATCTGATCAGTAGCTACATTCGCATAGCCAATTCGTCCAGCCT
>JBIIAS010000152.1:0-3013 GCA_044239795.1 Candidatus Nanopelagicales bacterium
GGGAACTGCTTAACTACCTGGGAAAAAGTGTCTGAATATGTGCGAATTGTGAACAGAATATCCCCAGAAACTGGCAGTTTTCGGAGGGTCTGACGCTCACGTCTGAAGTGAAGTGATTCCTCGATATTCGAACTATTGACTTCCATGGCATCAGGACTACGAACTGCAGTCGGCTGATGGAGCTCGCCACTGTCCATAACAGTCCAGTTCACTCTCCAAACTGGACGCTCCACGGTTAGCTTGTCGAAAATGTTTTGGGTGGCTGCCCCAATGGTCTCGGCATAGTGCGGAACTGGCCCATGAATACCCAACAGGTTCTTACCAATCTTTTCGCGCACATCCCAGCGACTTGGAAAACACAAACTTGCCGCTGACAAAATCCAATCTTTTCCAACTTGGCTCATCACACATAGGTCTTCTTGCACAAGAAGCGATGCGGCCTCAAGTGGATGCAAGTTTGAATCTACTGAAACCTCGTTAGGCCAGCGTTCTGGGAAAATCCGCGGCAAGTGTTCGCTAAGAAGATCTAGCACTTCGCGCGATCCGCTATCACCGAGTGGCAGTGACAGGAATACTTCATTGTGTTTCTTGGCTAGAAGATCGCGCTTCTGAGTGAGGTCGGATTCGTAATCAGAATTAATTTCAATCCACTTAGTTAAATCAAGCGCCCGCGCACCAACGTGCATGCGATCTGGTTTTCCATCCACCGGCATGTATGTCATGGCGCTATTCCCATCACACTATTTTGTCAGGGTAGCTTTAAATTGTCCTCGGTTTGCGCTGACAGCGAGGGCATCTAAATGACGAACGATTGGCAAAAGCTTCGCGCACAATAATGCTGCCGCACCGATCACATGGTTCATCTTCTCGGCCATAGGCATTCAGTTCTTGAGAGAAGTAGCCGCTCTCCCCATTCACATTTACATAAAGTGCATCAAATGATGTTCCGCCCTGGCTAAGTGCTTGGGTCATAACTTCAGTTGCATGCTGCAACAGAGTTGAGGCTTGAGCGCGAGTTAGGCGTTGAGTTGGAGTAGCCCAATGAATTTTGGATCGCCACAAAGCTTCATCTGCATAAATGTTTCCTATGCCGCTAATCAAAGTTTGATCCAAAATTGCGCGCTTAACTTGGGTGTTCTTTTTGCGGATCCCAGAGATAAAGGTTTCTGGATCGAAATACTCATCAAGTGGATCAAGTGCGATGTGTTGAACTGACTCGGGAATCAAGCGACCTGCGACATCATCAACCATTTCTTCAATCGCCATGCCACCAAAAGTTCGCTGATCTACAAAGTGCATGGCTCGACCATTATCAGTAAATGTGCACCTAACTCGTAAATGCTTTTCTGGATCTGCATCAAGAGGTTGCACTAAAACTTGTCCACTCATTCCCAAGTGTGTAACCAAGGCGTGATCATCATCCAGGCTGAGCCACATGAATTTTCCACGACGATTTACTGAAGTTACAGTTCGGCCATTGAGTCGCCTTATGAAATCTTTGGACCCGGCAATGTGATTACGAACCGCCCTGGAATGTAAAACTTTTGTGGTTTCGATAGTTCGACCACTAACCCACTTGTCGATACCGCGACGGACAACTTCGACTTCTGGTAATTCAGGCATGACTACTCGCTACTGCGGGAGTCTTCGGAATTGCGCTGGTCTTCAATGGATCGTTCAGCTTTTAATTCAGCATAAGCACTAGCTGCAGCCTGTTGCTCTGCTTCTTTTTTGTTACTGCCAGTGCCATGCCCGTAGTGCTTATTGGCTAATACAACTTGAGCTTCAAATCGTTTGGCGTGATCAGGTCCTGATTCATCGATTGCGTAGGTAGGAACACCGATTCCAAATTCGGCAGTGAGTTCCTGAAGTGAAGTTTTCCAATCCAAGCCAGCGCCAAGTTCAGCAGCTTCTGCGAGTTGTTCATCTAGCAGCCGCAGGATTAGTTCGCGCGAAACTTCAATTCCTAAATCCAAATAAACTGCGCCAAGAATTGCTTCAAAAGTGTCGGCCAGGATCGAAGACTTGTCACGACCACCAGTAGTTTCTTCGCCACGACCAAGACGAATGAATTCACCCAAGCCAAGCCGGCGAGCTTGTACGGCTAATGCGCGAGCGCTCACTACGGCAGAGCGAAGTTTTGCAAGATTGCCTTCAGGTAAATCTGGGTAACGGTGATAAAGCTCGTCGGTTACTACGACGCCCAAAACGGAATCGCCTAAAAACTCAAGTCGCTCATTTGTTGGAAGTCCGCCTGACTCGTAGGCGAATGACCGGTGCGTGAGCGCTAACTCGAGTAACTGGGCATCGAAAACTAAACCCAGTCGGTCAAATAGCTGTTCTTGCGGTGTGGACTTGGCCACGGCAATTAGACGCTAAGGACCTGGCGCTTGTCGTATGTGCCACAAGTTGGGCAAGCAGTGTGCTGCAACTTTGGAGCACGGCAACGATCGCAGGTTGCAAGGTTTGCAGCAGTTGCCTTCCATGCGGAACGACGATGACGGGTGTTGCTGCGTGAAGTCTTACGCTTCGGAACGGCCACGGTCTGCCATCCTTTCAGGTTTTCGATTCAAACTCTTTAGTTCAAATCGTCGAGCTTATTCGTCTATTAAGTCTTTTAGATTCGCAAGGGTTGCCCATCGCGGATCAATTTCTTCGTGTGCGTGATCTGGAACATCGTTGAGGTTTTCACCGCAAGTGATGCACAGTCCTGCACATTCAGGTTGGCACAGTGGTGCTAGCGGCATAGCCAGCAATACTGCATCGCGAATAACCGGCTCTAGATCAAGAAGATCATCATCTAGCTTCGGTTGTTCATCATCATCGTTGCCATTTTCAATTTGGCGGCCTCGTGAATCAGTCGCGGGATATTCAAAAAGTTCTTGGAGATCGACTTCCGTATCGAAAGACAACGGCTCCAAACATCTTGAACATTCACCCGCAACCGTTAGCAAAGCACTTCCGGTGACGAGAACCCCATCAATTACTGATTCGAGTCGAAGATCAAACTCAA
>JBIIAS010000037.1:0-11594 GCA_044239795.1 Candidatus Nanopelagicales bacterium
TCTTCTTAGCAGCCTTGCGCTTAGCAGGTGCCTTACGTGCTGTGGTCTTCTTGGCAGCCACAGGTCCTCCTCGAGGTAAGACCCTCGGACGTCCCGAAGGTTCTTATTAACAAGGTTGGCAGACAAATCCACACTTTGGTGCAATTTTTGCAAATAAAGTTGCCCGCGTGTCGCGTCATTATTTTTTTGGAAAATGATAAAAAGTTTTCGAAATTTGGACATTTGAAATGCATTTATTTCACAATTTCACAACTAAAAAACGCGAAAAAACCGCGTGGTTATCGGATTTTTTCAAGAAATAGTTTTGTTGCGAACGTTTTTATTTTTTCGACGACAAATTACATCAGCTTGCAATCACCTGCGGCACGAAGAAAAAAGTTAGAAAAAAGTTTTGGAAATTTGATCAATTTCTGCAATTTTTTCCAAAAAAACTTTAAAAAAGCAATTCTCAAGTCGCATTCAATTTTTCGAACTATTCGTATGAATGATCAAGGTCTGGATAGTTACCACTTGCAACATCATCAGCCCAAGCTTTTGATCCAGTAAGCATGATGTCTCGCAGTGATGCGTAGTGCTTAACAAACTTTGCTTGTTTGCCACCGGTTAAACCCAAAAGATCTTGCCAAACAATTACTTGCGCATCGGTGCCAGGGCCAGCGCCAATTCCAATTATTGGAACCGGCACTTCTTTAGTTAGGCGAGTAGCAAGTTCGTGCGGAACAACTTCCAAAACAATTGCAAAAGCGCCGGCTTCAACTAATGCATGCGCATCCGCAATTAGTTGGTCGCCCGCATCGCCGCGGCCCTGCACTTTGTACCCACCCATTTGATGGACAGACTGTGGGGTGAGTCCGATGTGCCCCATAACTGGGACACCAGATTGAGTTAGCAGCGAAACATGTTCAACCATGTGACGGCCGCCCTCAATCTTTACTGCGTGCGCCTTACCTTCTTGCATAAAGCGAACACTGGTTTCCAGCGCTTGCGCAGGCGAGCTTTGATAAGAACCAAATGGCAGATCAGCCAACACCATGGCTCGCGAACTGCCACGCTCTACTGCAGCAACCAACGGGATCAAGTCATCGACGGTTACCGGGATAGTTGAGTCATATCCGTACACAACCATCGCCGCGGAGTCACCAACAAGCAGAACTGGAATGCCGGCCTCATCAAACACGCTTGCACTAAGTGCGTCGTAGGAGGTAATCATTGGCCATTTTTCACCACGTACTTTTGCGGCAATCAGATCACTAGTTGTGATTCGACGTGATTGTTTTCCGCCATACAAAGGCTCGGTATTCATTGCTTAGTTCTCCGCTCTCGAGGCTGCTCGGTGGCAGTCCCCGGATCTGTAACTCCATTGTGTCAGGAATTGGAGACAGAGCGCGAGTTTCTGAAAAACGGGCTATTCAACCCATTTATTTGTGAGGGGCATACGTCGGTCTTTGCCGAATGCTTTGCCGGAAACCTTTGGACCGGGCGGGTACTGTCGACGCTTGTATTCAGCTCGATCTGTCAGGAGCAAGATCCGTTTGACGGTTTCAGCATTAAAACCAGCCGCAATGATTTGGTCGGCACTTAGATCTTGCTCAACATACATATTGAGGATTGCATCGAGCTCTTCGTATTCTGGAAGCGAATCAGAATCTTGCTGACCTGGTCGCAATTCCGCGCTTGGTGGCTTTGAGATACTCGATTCAGGAATTGGAGCAATTTCATTTCTGTCGATCGCCGCTTGGTTTCGCCATTTTGCTAATGCCCAAACATCTACCTTTGGCACATCCATTAGGGGAGCAAAGCCACCTACAGCGTCACCATAAATTGTTGAGTAACCAACGGATAGTTCACTCTTGTTTCCAGTTGCCAGAACTAAGTGACCTTCTTGATTAGAAAGTCCCATGAGAATCATGCCGCGAACTCTGGCCTGCAGATTCTCTTCGGCGAGTCCAGTTAGTTCTAGGTTCTTTAGATATGACGCGACCATCGGTTCAATCTCTACCGTTCGGAAATGAAGTCCAATTCGCTTTGCACTGTCTTGCGCGTCTGACTTCGAATGCTCTGATGAATACTTAGAAGGCATTGAAACGCCATAGACATTTTCTGCGCCAATGGCATCAGCAGCAATTGCTGCAACTAAAGCCGAATCGATACCTCCGGATAAACCAAGCGCAATTGAACGGAAGCCATTTTTCTGAAGGTAATCGCGCAGCGAAACCACAAGTGCTGAGTAGACCTCACCAATTGGATCTAGCCGCTTTCTGGATTCTGAAGGCAAAGCAGGCTTCTCACCGCTGGCGACCGATTCAGTAATCAGAGCTACTGGCTCACCATTTGAAAGCTGAGTCTGGTTACCAGCTGGCGCAATCTCAAGATCGGCAATCAGCATGTCTACTTCAAATTGCAGCGCGCGTTCTAGAACCTCGCCAGATTTAGAAACGATGATCGAATCGCCTTCAAAAACTAATTCATCTTGACCGCCGACCATGTTTACGTAGGCCAAAGTTGCATCAGCTTCTTGGGCACGACGCTTAACCAGGTTTAGGCGAACATCATCTTTATCTCGTTCGTATGGAGAACCATTCAATACGACAAGTAATCCGGCTCCATTGGCCTTAACTTGGGAGACCGGTCCGCCGTCTTGCCAAAGGTCTTCACATATTGCCACTGCTATATCTATGCCAAAAGCTCGAATCAAAACTGAGTCATTACCAGGCACGAAGTATCGATACTCGTCAAAGACTCCATAGTTAGGCAAGTGATGCTTTGCGTAGCTGGCTTGTACCTGCCCGTCATAAATGACCGCTGCGCAGTTCATTGGTCCGCCGCGAGGAACTCCCAAGGTTTTGGCCTCAGCGTCATTGGTTCGTCTTAGGTATCCAACAAACACCAGTACATTTCCCAGACCTGCTGTTTTCAGCGCGACTGCAAATTCTTTAGTGGCAAGCTCAGATGCATTTTGAAATGATGGCCGAAGGGCTAAATCCTCAACTGGATATCCCGTAATCATCATTTCGGGAAGCACAATTATGTCAGCACCAGCCTTGGCGGCCGACTTAACAGCCTCAATACACATAGCGCTATTGCCAATCAAGTCACCAACGACAGGGTTGAGTTGCGCTAAAGCCAAGCGAATTTGTGGCACAGATACAGCATAAATGCAGACTGACTTGCCGTGTAACACAGCCGTAACGCAAGGGCTTCATCATGGTCTAGTGGATAAGCAAACTGAATTTGTATTACGTACCATCGAAGAACGAGACATTCGCTTCGTGCGACTGTGGTTCACAGATGTATTAGGCACGCTTAAGTCTGTCGCTATTGCGCCAGCTGAACTTGAAGGAGCCTTCTCAGAAGGTATTGGCTTTGATGGCTCGGCTATCCAAGGTTTTGCGCGAGTTTACGAATCCGACATGTTGGCAAAGCCAGATCCTGAAACATTTTCAATCCTGCCGTGGCGTGGTGAAGAGAACAGCGTTGCTCGCATGTTCTGTGACATCCAGTTACCGGATGGTTCACCATCATGGGCAGATCCAAGGCACGTGTTAACGCGGGCATTGAGTAAAGCGGCCGATAAAGGTTTCACTTTTTATACCCATCCAGAAATCGAATTCTTCCTTTTCAAGAATCAACCAGAAAAAGGTCAGCAGCCAATTCCAGTAGATGAAGTTGGTTACTTTGATCATTCGCCTAGTGGAGTTGGTTATGACTTCAGACGTCAAGCAATCACAATGCTTGAGTCCATGGGAATCTCAGTTGAATTCAGTCACCATGAAGGTGCACCTGGTCAGCAAGAAATAGATCTACGTTATGCAGATGCGCTGACTACCGCAGACAACATCATGACGTTCCGAGTTGTTATGAAGGAAGTTGCGCTGGCCCAAGGTGTCTATGCATCATTTATGCCTAAGCCATTTGCGCAATACCCAGGTTCAGGTATGCATACGCACCTTTCATTGTTTGAAGGTGACAGGAATGCCTTCTATGAAGCTGGCGCTGATTACCAACTATCAAAGACTGGTCGTCAGTTCATCGCAGGGTTGCTAAAGCATGCGCCAGAAATTACAGCCGTAACTAATCAGTGGGTTAATTCCTACAAGCGCCTCAGTGGCGGTGGGGAAGCACCATCATTCATTTGCTGGGGACATAACAATCGTTCAGCTTTGATTCGCGTACCTATGTATAAGCCGACAAAGGGTAACTCAACTCGAATTGAATTCCGATCATTAGATTCCGCTTGCAACCCTTATCTGTCATTTGCATTAATGCTTGCAGCCGGCATGAAGGGAATCGAAGAAGGCTACGAACTGCCACCAGGTTCTGAAGATGACGTTTGGTCACTTTCTGAGCCAGAGCGCGCCGCCCTGGGTATTGCGCCACTGCCGCAATCACTGGGTGATGCCATCAAAGTAATGGAAAAAAGTGAGTTAGTTGCCGAAACTCTGGGTGAACATGTGTTTGACTTCTTCTTGCGCAATAAGCGCGCTGAATGGGAAGAGTACCGATCACAGGTGACCGCATATGAACTTGATAAGTACTTACCGGTGCTCTAAATGAGGCCATTAGTTCTGGTAATTCAAAATGAGATCGACGATCCAGTAGCCCTGGTTGGCGAATGGATTAGCGAAGTTGGTGTTGATGTTGAAGTCATTCACGCTTACCGCGGCGAAACAGTTCCAGGTTCATTGCCAGCCAAGTATTCCGGAGCCATCACGATGGGCGGTTACATGGGCGCCAATGATGACATTGAATTTCCATGGTTGATTGATGCCCGATCGCTAATGAAAGATGTCGTTGCGAACGACATCCCATTTTTCGGAATTTGCCTTGGTGGCCAATTGTTGGCAACTGCAGTCGATGGCAAGGTTGAAGTGGCGCCAGTGCCTGAAATTGGAGTCGCATCATTTCGAGTTACCGCTGATGCTTCCCAGGACTCAGTGTTTGGCCACCTTGCTGGAAAAGAAGCCATTGCTGCGGAATGGCATAAAGACTACATAACTGATCTGCCAGACGAAGCTGTGATTTTGGCGGGCAATGATGTTTGCCCAGTTCAGGCATTTCGACTTGGTGAAAACGTCTATGGTGTTCAGTTCCATCCAGAAATCGATTCCGAGATATTCTCATCTTGGGCTGCAACAGATGATGAACTTGCAAAGATAGATCACACTATTCATCAAGCCTGCGAACAAGTTGCAGCAGCTGAAGTGGACCTAATTAAAACCTGGAAGCCAGCATTCCAAGCTTGGGCGCAATTGGTTAAGGAACAACAGGCTAAAGCGCTGTGACTGAAGCTCGCGGATCTACGCAACTTGCACGCCTCGCTCGCATGGGTTTTGCAAATACCCAGGCCTGTCAAGACATCCTTAGTGGCGCCCCTGCACTAGATGCGAAGTTGGAGTTCGTAAAGGATTCTCCAGATCCAGATGCTTCGCTTGCCGCCTTAGCCAAAGTGTTTGCTTCAGGCGGCATTGATATTGATTCGCTGCCTGAAGATAAGTTCCGTGACTTAGCAACGTTGCTTGGTTCTTCAATGGCAATCGTAGAGAACCTTGAGCGCCATCCTTCCCAAATCAATTACGCCCTAGAAACTACTGATGTTCCTGCTTCTAAGCAGATGCTCACTGACTTACTGGCAGCAGTATCAACTCTTGGGTTGGATGAAGCGCTTTTGGGGCTGCGAGTTGCTTACCGCCGACAAGTTTGTGCGATTGCTGCAGTAGACCTTCGAGCTGCAGGTGAAAGCACGACGATTCTGCCAGGAATTGCCCAGGCCTTAAGCGACTTAGCCGACGCAGTTATTGCTAGCGCATTAGTAATTGCTCGCTCCAGCGTTAAGGATGATGACAAAGTTCGAATGGCTGTCATAGCTATGGGCAAATGTGGGGCTCGAGAGCTTAACTATGTAAGTGACGTCGACGTCATGTTCGTCGTTGAACCAGCATTAGGTGCTACCGATCAAGAAGCAATCACCATTGGCACCGAAATAGCTAAGGCTGTGATTCAAGCTTGTTCTGCTGTTACCTCCGAAGGAAGTATTTGGGATGTTGATGCCGCGCTTCGCCCAGAAGGTAAATCTGGAGCTTTGGTGCGAACCTTGGATAGCTACTTGGATTACTACCATCGCTGGGCTCAAACCTGGGAGTACCAGGCGTTACTTAAAGCTCGTCCGATGGCAGGGGACTTCGAATTAGGAAATGAATTTGTTGCCGCAGTTTCACCACTGATTTGGCAAGCATCAAGTCGACCAAACTTCGTTGATGATGTGCAGGCTATGCGCGAGCGAGTCACTGATCTGTTGCCCGCTAAAGATGCGGATCGTGAGCTAAAGCTCGGTCGCGGTGGTTTGCGAGATGTTGAGTTCGCAGTCCAACTACTTCAAATGGTGCATGGGCGCACGGATGAGTTAGTTCGGAATCCAAATACTTTGATCGCGCTTGAGCAACTCGCAACTTGGGGTTATGTAGGGCGCGAAGATGCAGCGACTTTGGACGCGGCGTATCGCTTCCTGCGAACCCTCGAACACCGAATTCAGTTGTACCGCATGCGCCGTACTCACATCATGCCAACTGATGAGGCAGATCAACGTCGCCTTGGTAGATCAATGGGCTTCACTTTGGACCCCGTTGCAGATTTAACCAAGGAGTGGAAAAAGCACGCACGTGAAGTTAGGCGTATCCATGAAAAACTCTTCTATCGTCCGTTGCTTCAAGCCGTTGCCAAGTTAGACAGTAACGACTCAAAACTTTCCGCAGATGATGCAAGGAGCCGACTTAAAGCACTTGGCTATGTTGATCCGGATAGCGCATTGCGTCATTTGGAGTCCTTAACTTCTGGCGTAACTAGACGTGCCGTTATCCAACGCACCTTGCTGCCAGTCATGTTGGAATGGTTTGCAGCCACACCTGATCCTGATGCCGGCCTGCTTGGGTTTAGAAGAGTTAGCGAAGCGCTTGGCACAACTCCTTGGTACCTCAGGTTGCTACGCGACGAATCTGCAACTGCACAACGACTCGCAATCATCCTGGGTTCAAGCAGGTATGCAACCGACCTTTTACTTAAGTCACCAGATGCGGTTAACTTTCTGGCATCAGAAGATTCCTTGCTACCAAAAGCTGAGTCGGAGCTACTTGAAGAAGCTATGGCAACTGCGCAGCGTTATGACGATGCAGCGGAAGCAGTGTTGGCATTACGCGCTATGCGCAGACGTGAATTGTTCAAGATCAGCGCTTCTGACATTCTTGGTTTGAGTGACATCGAAACAGTTGGCAATCAGTTAACGGCTGTAACAACAGCAACGATTTCAGGAACCCTTGCTGCAATAACTACCCAGACTCCAAACGCACCAAAGATGTCGATCATTGCGATGGGTAGGTACGGTGGCGGGGAACTTAGTTACGGCAGCGATGCTGATGTGATGTTTGTTTACGGCGACGCAGACGATTCTGTTGATCCAAAAGCACCAGAACAAGCTGCCCAAGCTGCGCACGCCATTGCAAACGAATTACGCACCTTGCTGATGGCGCCAAGCACAGACCCAGAGTTGGCAATCGATGCTGACTTAAGGCCTGAAGGTAAGAGTGGGCCGTTAGTTCGAAGCTTGGAGTCATTTGCGGCTTATTACCAGAATTGGTCTTCTGGTTGGGAAACTCAAGCATTGCTTAGGGCTAAACCAGTAGCTGGTGACGAAACGCTTAGTAAGAGCTTCATCGAATTAATTGATCCAATTCGATTTAAGCCAGATGGGCTGCCGGAATCAGAGCTTCGCGAAATTCGAAGACTAAAGGCACGCATGGAGTCGGAAAGATTGCCAAGGGGAGTTGATCCTGGGTTGCATACAAAGCTTGGCCCTGGTGGACTTTCTGACATTGAGTGGTTAGTGCAGGTTAAGCAGCTGCAACACGGATTCAAGTTATCGGAAATTACAAGTACTGAAACGATGCCAGCGCTTAGGCAAGAAGTAGCTTGTGAATTAGTTTCACAGTCTGACTTTGCTCAACTAGAGGCAGCTTGGAAATTAGTGATGCGCGTTAGAAATGCCTCGATGCTAGTTAGAGGCAGAGCAACTGACACGGTACCAACTGATCTGATTGAGCTAAGCCGGGTTTCACATCTACTTGGATATGGATTGCGCGGCGGACAACAGTTAACTGATGAGTACCGAAGACTTACTCGTCGCTCACGCGCTGTTATCAAGCGCGAGTTTTACGGCGAAGTCGAATCGGCTTAACGACTTTTCCAAACGGCGATTGCGCCAGCAAGATCTTCAAGCGCCGTGCCGACTGATTTAAAGTATGTAATCTCGTCATTTGAGGTACGACCTGGGTGCACGCCGCGAGTTAAATCATGTAAGTCGGCCAGCACATCATTTGGAGTTATGACTCCTTGTGAAATAGGAATCGCCAAATCGCCACCTTCTTTCAGTGCGCCAGTTCGAGTGTCGCAAAAAACCGAAGCAGTCTTGATTAGCTCGTCATCGGTCTCGCGCATAGTTGGAGTGAACGCACCAACTGTGTCTACGTGCGTGCCCGGCTTAAGCCACTTGCCAAAAATCAATGGGGTAGTAGTCAGCGTTGCCGCCGAAACGATGTCACTCTTGCCAACAGCGCTGACCAAATCTGGATGCGAAGTTACCGGGAGTCCCTCGCTGCGTAACTGCTCTGCTAACTCATGCGCTTTACGAATATTGTGATTCCACAAAAAGACTTCTTGAATTGGGCGAACTGCCATGTGAGCCCGAATCATGAACGGACTTAGTGCACCTGCACCAATCATTGTCAGTGTGGAGCTATCTGGGCGAGATAAATATGTGGACGCTAACGCTGATGCAGCAGCAGTTCGCCAAACTGTCATTCGAGCACCATCCATAGTTGCCAGTGGCTGACCAGTGCGGCCGTCAATCAAGTAGTAGAGGCCATGAATGCTGGGTAAACCTATTTGCCCATTGCTCGGGTATACCGCAACAAGTTTTACGCCGATGTAGTTCTCATCGCCTGGTCCAGTCCAAGCCGGCATTAACAAAAGTGCATTTTCAACTTCGGCGCCATTTGCATCTATTCCTGGCATGCCGTGATGTTGACGAAGCGGGGTTGTCCAATTTCCGGCAAATGCTTGTCTGAGACTTTCAACCAAGGAAGGGAACGTCAAAATTCGATCTAATTCGGACTGGTCTAAGTGCTGCATGGCAAACCTCTTTTCAAGTAAAGGGTATTCCTGTCCGATTTCTTGTCCAATTCTCAGGTGCGATTTGCCTCAGGTAGGGTATTTCTAAGAGCACAGAACCTGTGATGGAACTAAGCGAATGGATATGTAATGAGCGCAACAGCAATCAGTGGAGTACTTGTAGATTCTTGGGCCGCAAAGTCCCGAGTTCGCAATGCAGCCTTAGTTCTAGGGCTAACTTCGTTCACTGCAATCTCGGCACAGATCGCAATCCCACTTCCTTTCACTCCAGTGCCACTAACACTCCAGACATTTGCTATTCTGGTTGGCGCAGCAGCACTTGGTGCTGAGCGTGCAGTATTGGCTCAAGTTCTTTACATAACGCTTGCAGTTGCAGGCGCTCCAGTCATGGCCGGTGCTAACGGTGGGCGAGAAGCAGTTATGGGCGCAACTGGTGGTTACCTAATTGGTTTCGTGCTTGCCTCTTACGTAGTTGGACGCATCGCAAGCCGTGGTGCAACTACTAAAGTTTCAACAACTGCACTTGCCTACATTGCTGGCAGCGCAACCATTTACTTGATTGGCGCACCATGGCTTGCTTACACAACAGGCAACACAATGGCATGGGCCATTGCAAACGGTGTTGTGCCGTTTCTAATTGGTGATGCAATTAAGGCAGTAGCTGCTGGTGCAGTTCTTCCATTGGCTTGGAAGTTAACTAAATCAAAGTAGTTTTTTGCACTTATAGCTATAGGTTACGAAGGCGCGAATAACCAAAGAATTGGAAGCGTAGCCATCGCAATTGCGCCGATGCCAACCAACAAGCTGGACCACCAAGGTGAAGCATGCTCGCCAAGTAGTTGCTTATCTCGGGCAAGCCACCAAATAATGAACATCAAAATCGGTGCAGTCAAACCATTCAATAGTGCCGCTACTACAAGAGAACGCATTGGATTAATTCCAACAAGATTTAGCGCAACTGCAATTGCCATAGACAATGTAATAACGGCATAGAAAAGTTTTGCTTGACTTGGCCTACGTTCTAAACCTTCCCGCCATCCCATAGCCTCACTAACTGCATATGCAGTTGAACCAGCGAGAACTGGAACAGCCAATAGTCCGGTACCCAAAATCCCAAGAGCGAAAATCACCCCAGCGGCATCGCCGGCAATTGGAGCCAAGGCCATCGCAGCTTGCTCTGGGGAAGTTATCTGGGTAATTCCTTCAGCGTTTAAAGTGGCGGCAGTTGTGGTCATGATTGCGAACATGACAAACACCCCGGAAAACATGCCAACTAATACATCGCCACGCATTGCTCTAATGTGACTTTTCGAGGTATCTGGAATTTCACTAGAAGCTTCCATCTCTTCTGCGGCCTGCCAAAAGAATAGATATGGCGAAATTGTTGTGCCAGCGATTGCAATGATGGCCGCAATGTCGAATCGATTCCAGCCAACATCAATTTGCGTTAATCCAATTAGAACCTGGGACCAATCAACGTTGGCAACAACTAGAACTGCAACGTAACTAAGAAGTGAAAGACATAACCATCGCAAAACCCTCGCGTACTGGTGGTAGGGGATCAAGATCTCCGCGGCGCCAACAACAACTGCGATCACTGCCACTACAAGAAGTTGTGGAGCAGGCACAAACATGGTTACAACTGCAGCCATAGAACTTAGATCTGCAGCAATGTTTACAGTATTAGCAAGGCCAACCAGAAACACCGTTACGAATAAAACCCAAGCAGGCATACGTTGTTTGATAACTCGGGCTAACCCTGTGCCGGTCACCAATGCAATGCGAGCGCAGGTCTCTTGAATCGCAAAAGCAAACGGCAGCAAGACTGGAGCGGCCCAAAGAAATCGGTAACCGAATTGAGCGCCAACTTGCGAATAGGTGCCTATTCCAGATGGATCATCATCAGCTGCGCCGGTAACAATTCCTGGGCCAATTCGGGAAAAGTAGCCAGCTCCGCGGATTTGTAAACGTCGAGGGTGATGAGCGCCAGAACTAGAGCTTTGCTTCGAAACAATTTCCTCGACCACATTGCAACCCTACTCAGTGGCGCGAAACGGACGATTTGCCAAGATTCCATAGATATATCGGGGGGGGGTAATTAAAGCAGTCTGCTCAAATTGTCAGAGCCTGCAGTTAGCGTCTGAGAGTATAAAAGATTTATTCGCAACACGCGTGGTTAACCCACTTCGGTAAAGCAAAGTGAATCTCGATAGGATGCTTATCGGCAACAAAACTGTTGCGGACTAATTCTTAAGAGATTTTCAATGAAGGAGAGATGTGTTAGAGCTAGTGCTGACTGACGATTCAGTGACACCTAGAGTTGAATTACTCGATGGCCCACGCGTTCGCCTAACTATGAGCGCTAGCGAGAATCTGGCACATGGAATTGAATTCTGTCGAGCTGAACTTTCTGAAGC
>JBIIAS010000153.1:0-2918 GCA_044239795.1 Candidatus Nanopelagicales bacterium
TTCCACACCTTATGAATCACCACAACTGGGTGATTCACATTTCGCACGAATTCGAAAAGTTAGATGATTTCAAAACTTGCGCAACTGTGCGCTAATTGGAATCTGGAGCTTGAATGCATGCCTTACTGATCACAAGTGATGACCGAGTTGTTAGTGAATTCAAGACCATTGCTGCGGTTACTCAAACCCATTTAGTTATTGCCAGTGAACCAACAAAGTCGGAAATCGATCTGGCTTACCGGGTATTTGTAAGCCAAGAACTTGCTGAGGTTGAAATCGACCACAGTGACGTAATTCTTGTAGTTGTTGGTGCTTCGAACGCGCAGACTTGGAGTAGCGCACTGCGCCTATCGGCCAAACAAGTTGTCACCATTCCTGACTCCCGGGAATGGCTAATCGAAAACTTAACTCAGCCAATCAAGTCCAAAGGACTCTCAGTTGCAATCGTTCCGGCATCGGGTGGCGCAGGCGCTTCACTTCTATCGTGTGGCTTGGCATTTCATGGACGCCAGGTTTTTCAAAACGTTGCTCTAGTTGATCTTGATCATAGTTCAGCAAGTTTAGACATAACTTTTGGATTAGAAAATCAAACCGGTATGCGCTGGCAGGATTTTTCAGAGTTATCCGGATCAATAAGTGGCATCGACATTTATCAAAGTCTTCCTTCTCGCGACAATATTGGCCTGCTAACGCATGGTGAGTTAACGTCCGCCGAAAGTTTGATTCCAAAGAATCTGATCTTGGACAAACTCAAAGAAGCATGCGAATTAGTAGTCATAGATTTTCCAAAAGCCAGCGATAAACATTTTTCACTAGATGCGATTTCTGAATGCGATTTGGTTCTTGTGGCTACCACAGCAACTGTTCGAGGATGTGCCAGCGCAAAGCAAAGCATTGCTGGCCTTGCAGGCTACGCAAGAAACATTGAACTGGTGGTGAGAAATATGCCAGGTTCGAATCTAGATCCAATGCAGATTGCAGAGTTGTTGAACACACCACTTGCTGCAACCGTGAACACCGATGTTCGAATTGTCGAACAAATTGAACAAGGATTTGGCGTTTCAGGAATCAATCTTGGTGGATTTACTAAAAGTCTGAATGCTTTGGCCCAGCGAGTTTCATACTTGAAGGAACTTAAGTCAGTTGCCTAGTGTTCGGGAACAAATCCAATCAGCTTGTATCGAAGCGAAAGTTGAACCGACTGCTGAATCAATATCACAAATTGTTCGCACTCTTTATCCAGCAACTCCTCACCCTGAAATGGTTCAGTTGGTAGATGAAGTTATGTCATCCATCTTTGGCCTTGGGCCGTTAGAAGAACTACTGTTCCTGCCTAATCTCACCGATATTCTGGTGAATCGATTTGATGATGTCTGGATTGATAGAGGCCACGGGTTAGAGAAAACCGAAATTAGATTTAGTTCCGAGAGCGCAGCTCAAGAGTTTGCTAAGCGGATTGCAACTCACGGACATCGCAGACTTGATGAAGCGTACCCATTTGTCGATGTAAAAACAGATGCAGGTTTACGGTTTCATGCAATGCTTCCACCAGTCTCAACCTCCGGAGTTTCTATATCGATTCGAACACCGCTGCGAAGCTCACTGACACTTGAAGACATGCTTGCGTCTGGAAATCTAGATCTCGAAACCTACCGAGCAATTTGCGAAGTAATTGAAACACAAAAAAGTTTTATTGTCAGCGGTGGAACTGGCAGCGGAAAAACGACTTTATTGGCAGCGATGTTGGCTAAAGTTCAAACTACGGAAAGAATTGTTGTCATTGAAGACTCTGCTGAGCTTTCAATTTCCCATCCGCACGTTGTGAGCATTCAAGCTCGTCTGTCCAACAGTGAGGGTGCTGGTGGCATCACCATGACAGATCTAGTTCGACAGTCGCTACGAATGCGACCCGACCGAATCGTAGTTGGGGAAGTGCGAGGCAGAGAGATAAGTGACTTACTGCTTGCGTTGAACACTGGGCATAAGGGAAGTGCCACAACAATTCACGCAGACAGTGCGGCAAGTGTGCCAACTCGAATTGAAGCGCTGGGACTATTGGCTGGCCTGCCGCGGGAAGCTATTCATGCCCAGATGTATTCGGCCTTCGACGTTGTGATCCAAATGCGTGACGCCAGAGATGGAAAACGTGGAGTGGCAGAGTTAGCAAAGTTCACTAGATCGATAGACGGAAGGGTCACTACCCAATCACTCTTGGTTGAGAGAGCTGCATGAAACTTGTCCTTGCAACAACATTCATCTCTATTGCGGTCGCGATGTCAGTACGACCCCTGCCAAGATTGCAATGGATTGGAAGAATTCAAATCCCAAAGTTGCCTCTCAAGCATAAAGCGAAGAGCAAAATTTCTTTTGAACAAGAACTCCAATTCATTTTTAATCTAAAGAGTCAGCTCCATGCTGGAGTTAACCAATTGGATGCTCTTGGATTTGCGGTAAGCCGAGCACCAGAATTTGCACTACAAGGGACGCGACAAGCATTGGCTTCACAAACTAATGTCTATTCAGCCCTGCAGGAGGATTCGACAAGTTACAAAGTTCCTTCGTTTGCTAGTTGCGCGAACCTACTCGAACTAAGTTCACAATCTGGTAGCGGCGTCAATGAGGCACTGACGCAAGTGACTGACAAGTTGATGATGCGAAGAAACCAAGAGCATTTGATCGCTACCGAATTGGCAAGTACAAAAGCCACAGGCTTTGTCTTAGCCGGTTTGCCAATCCTGGGTGCAGGAATGGGTTTGATGCTTGGCTCAGATTCGATTTCTTGGTTGTTTGGGTCCGCAGCTGGACGAGTTTGTTTAGTGTTTGGGATTGCACTCGAACTACTGGGTTGGTTTTGGATTAAGCGCCTTCTCAATCGCGCATTGGCTGATGTCACGTGAACATTCTTGCAATCCTGTGTT
>JBIIAS010000154.1:0-2909 GCA_044239795.1 Candidatus Nanopelagicales bacterium
GGATTTTTGATTGCTAAACCAAGTCTTTGCATCTGTTAAATTCCGGCCTGCTTCTTGTACTTGATCCAGTGCAACGGCGTGACTGCCGGTACCAACTAGGACTTCTCCATCGCGCATTTGCACTTCACCTGGTGCTAAATCTGTTACGTGCGGCGAAACTGTTACGGGTTGCAACTTAACGCGCACATCGCCAAACATGGTCCAAGCTCCAGGATCTTTAGTGACTGCGCGAATACGGCGGTCTACAGCGAGCGCTGGGTCGTTCCAACGAACCTGCGCATCAGCAACTGTGATCTTTGGGGCATGTGAAATGCCATCAATTGGTTGGTGCAACGGCAAGATCGAACCATTTTCAATTCCAGAAAGCGTGGCTAGCGCTAACTGCGCTCCTTCAATCGAAAGTCGATCTAGCAATTCAGTTGCGGTCTCGCTCGGTGCGATCTGTGTTGTTAAGTAAGCCAACATTGGGCCAGTGTCTAAACCTTCGTCAATGCGAAACGTTGTTACACCAGTAAATTCATCGCCACTCAAAATCGAATACTGAACTGGTGCTGCGCCACGCCATTGCGGCAACAACGAAAAATGAACGTTGATCCAGCCATGCTTTGGAACATCTAGTAGCTCTCTTGGCACCATGGCACCAAATGCCACAACTACAACGCAGTCCACGTCGGCGAACTTGTCTTTATGTTCAGCTAAGTGCGAAGTCTTTAGAACTGGAACGCCACTGACTCCAGCGACATCTGCGACTGGGCTTGCAGTAAGGGTTCGACCGCGGCCTGCCGGTGCATCCGGACGCGTTACAACTAATGCAACTTCATGATCAGATGCCAGCAACGCAGTTAGCGTTGGCACGGCTGCAAGTGGCGTGCCCGCAAATGCGATTCGCACGTTATGAAAAACCGTTCATCATTGAGTGCGGGCTGACTTTGATAGTTGGTGACATATCGCCAAACCATTCAGTTTCGCGAATTGCTTTCATAGCTTCTTTGCGAGCTTCGGTATCAAGGCGGTCAATAAACATAACGCCGTCCAAGTGATCGGTTTCGTGCTGGACACAACGTGCCATTAAGTCGCTGCCAATAATGGTTACAGGCTCGCCGTACATGTTCATGCCTTTAGCAACCACATTCATCGCGCGCTTGGTGTCAAAAGTTAAGCCTGGAATAGATAGACAGCCTTCTGGCCCATCTTGTTCTTCTTCCGAAAGATCAAGAACTGGATTAATCAAATGGCCGATTTCATCATCAACGTCGTAAGTGAAAACTCGAAGCGAAACACCAATCTGAGGTGCTGCTAATCCAACACCTGGGGCTTCTTGCATGGTGGCGGTTAAGTCAGCTACTAGTTGGCGAAGTTCTTTATCGAAAGTTGTAACAACGAGTGCAGGTGTGGTGAGCACTGGATCGCCGAACAATCGAACTGGCTTTACTGTCATGTCACACCTTCTTCAATGAGCTTTGCGTTAACTCAAGTTTAGAGGTTTATCGGGTCAATCCGAACGTTTACAGGTCCGCCCTTATGTTTGGCGCTTCGTGCCGAAGTCATTGCCTTTAACTTCGAGGCAAGTTCGATGCCAAGTTTACGATCACACGAAACCAGCATTCGAACTTGGTTGTCCTTGCCAGGCACCGGACCTCGAACTAATGATTCTGGATTCAGCTCCAGCATTGCCAGCGCATCATCGATATCTGATTGCTCGCCAGTAAGCGCGGCCAGTCGAACTGCAGGCGGCAAGGAAACCTGAACTCGTTGTTCGAGTTCGCGTTGCGCAAAGCCAGCTGGATCATGACGAATCAATGCTTGAACGGCTGGATGTTCCGAATCCGCGACCACAAGCACTTCCCCATCAGAGCGAACCAGTGATACACACTCATTCCACTTGGCAAAAGTTTCTTGAGTGGCGCTCAATTCTGGACGCGACAACATGGCATTGCCATCAAGCAAAATCGCAGCAGCATATCCATCTTGCGCAATCGGCGCAGCGCCGGCAGTTGCTACAACAATTGCGGGACGGGAATCCACGTTGCGCAAAATGTGATCTGAAGTTGATGAGCGAACTGGAATTCCAGGAAAGGCTCGGCCAAGTTCTTCTGCGGTTCGTTCGCTGCCAACTGCTGCAGCGCGAATTGAATTTCCTTTGCACTTCTTGCAACTCCACTTGGATTCAATGTGGCCACAAAGGTGGCAAGTTGGTGCACTGGAGCGAGCAGTCTGCATTAATGGTCCATTGCAAGCCGAGCAAAGTGCCGACGTTCTACAGGTGTCACAAACTATTCGCGGCGAATAACCAAGGCGAGAAACCAAAACCAAAACTGGACCCTTGGTAAGTGCAGTCTTCATTCCTTGCATAACTGCCGAAGGAATTCGCGAACCGCTTGCTGCTGGATTTATCTTTGTGCCTGCTTCATCCAGGGCGCTTCGCACTTTCGGTGATTCGTTTCTTAGTTGATCTCGGTTTTTTGCAACGTGTGCCAGCCATGGCATCAGGGCACAGGTTTCTACTGACATTGTTGCGCCAACAAAGACTAATGCGGTGCTTTGTTGTGCGCTACGAAGGACTGCAACATCGCGAGCATGCCAGTACGGAGCCTGTGGATCGGACAAAGTGTCGTTCCAGTCATCCCAAACGCAAATTGCAGTTAAGCCTTTAACAGGCGCGAAGACAGCAGCTCGAGTTCCAACCACAATGCTTGCGGTGCCGCGAAGTACTGAAAGCCAGCTTCGGTATCTCTGGGCTGGTCCATCATCGGCGGCCAGGATTGCAACTGCGGATTTTGGACAGCCAAGCGAAACTAGTGCTGCAACGACTCGATCAATTGCGGCACGATCAGGAACTACGACAATTACTTTTCCATCGTTAGATGCAACTGTTACGGAATACTGCGCAAGTAAAACTGCCGCGTTAT
>JBIIAS010000038.1:0-11351 GCA_044239795.1 Candidatus Nanopelagicales bacterium
AACTGACTCAGCTGTTCGCCTTACTCACATCCCAACTGGCATTGTTGTGTCCTGTCAGAACGAGCGTTCACAATTACAAAACAAGGCAACAGCAATGGCGGTTCTGCAAGCAAAAATCTTGGAACGCACTCGTCAAGAAGAGCAAGCCAAAATAAATGCGCTTAAAGGTGACACCAGTGGATCTTGGGGAAATCAAATGCGCTCCTACGTGTTGCATCCTTACCAAATGGTTAAGGACATTAGAACTGAAGTTGAAACCGGAAACACTTCAGCGGTACTCGATGGGGATATCGACCAGTTCGTAGAAGCTGGAATTCGCTGGCGTCGCGAACAATCCAATTAGTGATTCGTCACTCATAAGCCAGGGCTCGGCGCGCCCTGCACCTGCATAGCCTGCGCAGTATTTAGGCTGAATACATACGATTTTTCGAAAATCTTTGCGTGCCCAATTAAGGAGAGTTCACTGTGATCAACTTTGATAACGTCTCCAAACAATACAAAAGTTCAAATACACCAGCCCTGGATGGAATCAATCTAAACATCGAACAGGGTGAGTTTGTTTTTTTGGTTGGACAGTCGGGTTCTGGAAAATCATCCCTACTCCGACTTTTATTGAAAGAAGAAAAACCAACTTCAGGCATAGTCACGGTCAATGGAGTTAATGTAGCCAAATTACCAAATCGCAAAGTGCCAGCCTTTCGGCGAACTATGGGAATCGTTTTTCAAGACTTCCGGTTACTTCCTGGCAAGACCGTGTTCGACAATGTTGCATTCGGTATGGAAGTCATTGGCAAATCCAAAAAAGAGATTAAACAGAGAATTCCTGCGATTCTAGATTTAGTAGGTCTTGACGAAAAAGCTAGTCGCTTACCTTCAGAACTTTCAGGTGGTGAACAGCAACGAGTGGCGCTAGCCAGAGCCTTTGTGAATCAACCTAAGTTGCTGCTAGCCGATGAACCAACTGGCAACCTGGATCCGTCGACCAGTGTTGGCATCATGAAGTTGTTGGATCGAATTAATCGAACCGGTACGACAATTGTCATGGCAACGCACGACGTTGCAATTGTTGATCAAATGCGTAAAAGAATTGTCCAAATGGAAAATGGAAAGATTATCCGCGATCAAGAGCGCGGAATGTATGGACACACGGGGCAGTAGTAGTGAGATTTTCATTTGTAAGTAAAGAAGTGGGCAACGGGTTGCGCCGCAACTTTACAATGACCATTGCTTTGATTGTTTCGGTTGCAGTTTCACTTTCATTGGTTGGTGCGGCCTTGTTGATGAGCGCCCAAGTTGAACGCATGAAAGGTTACTGGTACGACAAAATCGAAGTTTCGATTTTTTTGTGCGGAAATACCTCTGTCGCGTTCACTTGCACTGGTGCAATTACTGATGAGCAACGCAAGAATGTTGAAACAATTCTTGGCACCTTAGATTCGGTACAGGAAATCTTTTACGAGTCTTCGGATGATGCATACGAACAATTCAAGGAACAATTTGCTGGCTCTGCAATCCTGGCAAACATAAGTCCTGACGCGCTCCCGGCATCATTTAGAGTTAAGCTCGACAATCCTGAGAACTTTGAAAAAGTTGCCAGTGCATTGCAATCAGTACAAGGCGTTGAATCCATTCAAGATCAACGCAAGCTGTTAGATCGCTTCTTCCAAATCCTTAAAGGTCTACAGTCATTTGCCCTTGCTATTGCAATTTCCATGCTTTTTGTAACGGTATTGCTCGTTATGAATACGGTTCGGGTAGCGGCCTTTGCGCGCCGCCGAGAAACCTCAATCATGCGATCTGTTGGTGCTAGCAATATGTCCATCAGGTTGCCATTTATTTTGGAGGCAGCCGTTGCCGCGATTCTAGGATCAACTTTGGCTACTGCCGGAATTCTGGCTTCAAAGTACTGGTTAATCGATGCAAGGCTGGCGCCTAATCTAACCTTCATTCCATTTGTGACCTGGAACGAGGTCTTACTGATAGTTCCAGTCCTATATGCAGTTGGCGTTGGAACCACCGTATTAGCTGCTTCGATCACCCTTCGACGCTACCTAAAGAGCTAAAATCCCCAAATTTCGGCAAATATTGGCTCGACACGGGCCGAGTCACATCAGCAACTCCAGACACTTCCGTTACGATGAAAGAACTTCCCCCTTGAACGGAGCAATGTGCGCGTCTTCCTCTCGCGACTGAACTCCTCGCGGTTTACCCGAGGATTACTTGCCGTTCCCTTATTACTTTCGCTGTTAATGACGCCAGCTATTGCAAGCAACACGGACATTGACAACCAAGTCGCTGATGCATCAGAGGCATTAACTCAAGCATCTGCCGCAGTTGTAGCAGCAGCAGAATCACTTAAAGATGCCCAGGCAAAACTTCCGGCAGCCAGGGAAACTATGGCTACTGCCAACGCAAAGGAAGCCGAAGCAACTGCTGTTTACAACAAGGCAGCAGCGGATCTTGCTGCTGCTAAAGCAGCCTATACAGCTGCTCTTTCAAAGGTAACAAGTAAAGAAGCAGAGATAAGTCAACTTCAAAAGAAGGTTGATCAATTTGCTCGTTCTGTATATCAGCAGGGCCCCACTTCGCAATGGGAAATTATTTTAGAGTCAACATCACCATCTGATCTAACCGTCAGGCTACAAAACATCAAGGCAGTTTCCCTTTCAACAGCAAAGAGCCTTGAAGATCTTCTTGGCGCCAAAGAACAACTTGCATCTGATGCAGCAGCCGCAGAAGAGATTCGTCTAGACATGCAAAGAGTTGCAGACATCGCTTCCCAAGCATTGATTGATGCACAGAATGCAGCGGATAGAGCAGCTGCAGCTAAGAGTGAAGTAGACAAACTTGTTAAGCAAGAAGCAGATGCATTAAAGGTTGCTGAAGACGACAAGGCTGAAGTTCAAAAACAATATGATGAACTTCGAGCAGAACAGATTCGAATTGCAGCACTTTCTCAATCTGCTGGCGACCAAGGACCAGTTGACCCACAAGCAACAGGTCCGCTTTCTTGGCCACTTCCAGGTCGGGCAGCTGGCGGAGGCGTTGGCTGGCGCGTTCATCCGGTTTACAAGTACAAGTCTTGTCACACCGGTGTTGATAGTGGTGCTCCAAGCGGAACTCCTATTCGAGCCGCTGCTTCCGGGGTAGTGCTGTCGACCACGGTTAGTCGTGCATATGGAAATATGACCTTGATTGATCATGGCGGTGGCATGGTCACGATGTACGCGCATCAATCACGATTTGCCGTCTCACCAGGTCAGGCTGTTGCCAATCAATCAGTCATTGGATACGTAGGTTCCACTGGTTTCTCGACTGGTCCACATTTACATTTTGAAGTTCACCTCAACGGTGTGCCGTACAATCCAATGGGTTGGTTTGGTGCATCGCGTACCGTTGTGCCTTGTTGGGGATGAGTTGAGTTAAGTGGCTAAAGAGCGCGGTCGTAAGGTCATCGCCCAGAACCGTAAGGCTCGCCACGACTTCACCATCGAAGACGTATATGAAGCCGGCATGGTTCTAGTTGGCACTGAAGTTAAATCACTTCGTGCTGGACGAGCCAGCCTGGTTGATGGTTACGCCTTGTTTGAAAATGGCGAGATCTGGCTACGTGGAGTGAATATTCCGGAATACAACGAAGGCTCTTGGACTAACCACGCTCCAACCCGGGCTCGAAAACTGCTGCTCAATAGGCAAGAGATCAGCAAGATTGAAAACAAGCTAAAAGAAAGCGGACTAACGCTCATCCCACTCAGCCTGTATTTCAATGACGGCAAAGCTAAGGTCGAAATTGCCATTGCCCGTGGTCGAAAGAACTATGACAAGCGACAGGCGATTGCTGAAAAGGATGCCAAGCGGGAGACCCAGCGAGCAACTGGACGTCGCGATAAAGGCATGGAATAAGCCCGGTAACTGGGTTTTATTCGACTAGTAACGGGCATACTGAAAATCATGAGCGCCTTCAATGAATCCGGTTCCTCGGATTTGGCGATCCATTTCGGAGACTTTCTCTCCACTATCGCTGCCTTCACCATGCCGGCTATGGCCGATTCAGTTTTGGTTGCCAGGCAACAAGTCACAGCATTCTTGAGCAATGAAGGTTCTCTTGATCTTGAGCACGCGATAGCCGTAACCAGCGAGCTAGTTGCAAATTCAGTAGTCCATGCGGCAACGGAACTTCAGGTTGTACTGGAGCGTTGGCAGTACATGGTCAAAGTTGTTGTTGAAGATTTTGATAATCAGTTACCAGTAGTGCGCTCGCTTGATGTTGCTGTGGACTCAGGCCGGGGAATGCACATAGTTGATGAGTTCTCAGACCTTTGGGGTTATGAGTTAACAGAAAACGGCAAACGCATATGGGCAGGATTTAACGTCGCCTAATTAACTCGCACTTGAGTTAAATTAGAGTTGATCAGTAGCGTTCAAAGCCACGAATTAGTTCAAAGTCAGTAACAGCCCGATTGAATTGATCAAGATCAGTGTCAACCATGTGGGTGTAGTGCTTATGAACCCGCTCACCAAATGCTTCTTTAGCCCAGGCACTATTGGCCCATAAGTCACGAGCCATTTGCAAAGTGTTCGGCACTCGATCGGTTTCAAGAGCGTAGGCATTTCCGTCGAAGCGTGGCTCTAAGGTCATCTTCTTTTCGATGCCATCGATGCCCGCCGCGATCATGCCAGCAACTGCTAGGTAAGGATTTACGTCGCCACCCGGTACGCGGTTCTCAACACGCAAACTTTGCCCATGGCCAACCAAACGATAAGAGCAAGTGCGATTGTCGCGGCCCCACTTGATTGCAGTTGGTGCGAAACTGCCTGGCGCATAACGCTTGTAACTGTTCACGGTTGGCGCATACATAATGCTGAGTTCGCGCATGTGGGCGAGCTGACCTGCGATGTACTGCTTGCCAATCTCACTTAGACCATCTGGATCATTGTCATCAGAAAGAACCATGGAGCCATCTGTACCGCGGAATGACAAGTGGATATGGCAGGAGTTACCTTCACGCTCATTGAACTTAGCCATAAAAGTTAAGGCGTAGCCATCTTGAGCTGCAATTTCTTTTGCGCCAGTTTTGTAGACCACATGATGATCACAAGTAGCAAGAGCATCGGTGTACTTGAATGCGATTTCATGCTGACCGAGGTTGCATTCACCCTTTACTGATTCAACAGTCATTCCAGCATTAACCATGGAAAGGCGAATCCGGCGAAGAATTGGTTCAACGCGTGACGTTCCGATGATGCTGTAGTCAACGTTGTACTGATTCACAGGAATCAAATCGTGGTACCGCTTATTCCAAGCTTCTTCATATGTGTCTTCAAACATTATGAATTCAAGTTCAGTTCCAACCATGGCAACCATGCCCATGTCTTCCAGGCGCTTAAGTTGCTTCTTAAGAATCTGGCGAGGGGATTCTGGAATTGGATTGTCATGATGATCGACTAAGTCAGCAAGCACGAGAGCAGTGCCTTCGTGCCAATCCACGTAGCGCATTGTCTTTGGATCGATCTTCATGACCATGTCGCCGTATCCGGTATCCCAAGAAGAAATGTCATAACCCTGAACAGTGTTCATGTCGATGTCGACCGCAACAAGGTAGTTGCAACCTTCCGTGCCATGGTTCAGCACATCGCTAAGGAAGTAGTCACCATGAAGGCGCTTGCCCTGAAGGCGTCCTTGCATGTCCGTAATGGCCACAATGACGGTATCGATTCGCCCCTCTTTGATGTCCTTGGTTAAGGCATCGATCGAAAGTGGGAAACTTACCGCAGCCATGAGATCTCCTTAAATTGGCTCAAATTCTTCACCCGTATGGGCTTGAATCTATCTGCTTAGACCTTGAAAAATCTAGTCTTTTGCCTGTTGTTTACCATTTACCAAGGTTCATCCTTTTTGTGTCTCACTGTAATTACATGTCGGGACTGCTCCACTACGCTCTTTCTAGGAAGTTACCCGAACTTGGTCGAAGAGGAATCATGAGCGACACATTTGATGTTTTGAACCCGGCAACTGAGGACATCGTTAAGACCGTTCACATGGCGTCTGTTGATGAAATTGACTCTGTTGTTTCGAAGGCACAAAGTGCTTGGCCAGCATGGCGGGATCTTGCACCGGGTGCTCGCGCAGATGTACTGCGAAAGTTTGCACAACTTGTTTCAGAGCACAATGAAGAGTTAGCTCGACTAGAAGTTCTAGAAGCTGGTCACACAATTGGCAATGCTCGATGGGAAGCACAAAATGTTGCCAATGTTTTGAATTACATGGCAGGTGGCGTTGAACGATTAACTGGATATCAAATTCCAGTACAAGGCGGAATAGATATAACCTTCCATGAAGCAATCGGCGTAGTCGGAATTATTGTTCCTTGGAACTTCCCAATGCCAGTTGCAGCTTGGGGATTTGCTCCCGCCTTAGCAGCTGGTAACACTGTGGTGCTAAAGCCAGCTGAGACAACACCATTAACTGCAATGCGGTTGGCGGAAATAGCGCTTGAAGCTGGCATTCCTGAAAACGTATTCAATGTTGTTCCGGGTTATGGCAAGGTTGCCGGGCAGAGGATTGTTGATCATCCAGCTATTCGCAAAATTTGTTTCACTGGTTCTACCGCAGTTGGTACCAGCATCATGCAGGCAAGTGCTTCACAACTAAAGAGAGTGACACTTGAACTTGGTGGTAAAAGTCCGACCATCATTTTTGCTGATGCTGACATAGAAAAGGCTGCGAAAGCTGCACCTGGGGCTGTTTTTGATAACTCCGGCCAGGACTGCTGCGCTCGCTCTCGAATCCTTGTCCAGCGAAGTGTTTATGACGAAGTGCTTGCCTACATGGAGCCAGTTGTTAAGGGAATGCTCACTGGAAATCCAGCAGATGAATCAGTAGACATGGGTCCACTGATTAGCGCATTGCAGCGCGACCGCGTGCAGTCATTTGTACCGGAAGGTGCACCGGTTCTATTTCAAGGTGATGCGCCAACCGGTAAAGGTTTCTGGTTCCCACCAACTGTTCTCGCACCGATATCAGAAACGGACATTCAGTACAGCCAAGAAATCTTTGGCCCAGTTGCCGTAGTGATTCCTTTTGATGACGAAGCTGATGCAATTCGCATGGCTAATGGCACGGACTACGGTCTGGCTGGATCGATTTGGACCAGAGATGTTGGTCGAGCAATGCGCATGGCCAGAGGTGTTGAATCTGGGGTCCTTTCAATTAACTCGCACTCAGCAGTTCGCTACTGGACGCCGTTTGGCGGATTCAAGAAGTCAGGTATTGGTAGAGAGCTAGGCCCTCATGCTCTTGAGGCATTTACTGAAACTAAGAACGTATTTATCAGCACCGAGGACTAAACTCAAAATGCCTGAGAGATTCAGGCGTGAACCGAAAGCAGGAAGAAAGTGAAGCGTTTACAGGACCGCGTAGCAGTAATCACCGGCGGCTCAAGTGGCATTGGTAAGGCAACCGCTATTCGACTAGCCGAAGAAGGCGCCAAGGTTGTTGTCGCTGACCTTGATCCAGTTTCAGGCGAAAAGGTTGCAGCCCAAGTTGGTGGCATCTTCGTAAAGGCAGATGTTACAAATGCTGACGATGTTGCAAATATGTACAAGGTTGCATTCGATACTTACGGTTCAGTAGACATCGCTTTCAACAACGCTGGTATCTCACCTCCAGACGACGATTCAATTTTGACCACAGGCATTGATGCCTGGCGCCGAGTGCAAGAAGTTAACCTAACTTCGGTTTACCTATGCTGCAAGGAAGTTATTCCTTACATGCAGCGTCAGGGCAAGGGTGCGATTGTTAATACTGCATCTTTCGTTGCAACAATGGCAGCAGCAACTTCGCAGATTTCATACACCGCGTCAAAGGGTGGCGTTCTGGCAATGACTCGCGAACTTGGTGTGCAGTTTGCCCGCGAAGGTATCCGTGTCAATGCACTTTCGCCTGGCCCGGTTAACACCCCGCTATTACAGGAACTATTTGCCAAGGACGTCGAGCGCGCAGCTCGCCGTCTTGTCCATATTCCAATGGGTCGTTTTGGTGAACCAGAGGAAATGGCAGCAGCGGTTGCATTCCTTGTTAGCGATGATTCTTCGTTCATGACAGCATCAAACTTCTTAGTTGATGGTGGCATTAGCGGCGCTTACGTAACACCGCTATAAATCAATAGACTTACAAACAGTTCAAGTTAAGGATTTATATGAGTGACGGTATTTGGCGCGGCTTTGCAAGTGACAACTATGCCGGAATTCATCCAGAAATCCTCAAGGCAATTGCAGACGTCAACCCTGGCCATCAAGTTGCTTATGGTGATGACATTTACTCTGAGCAATTAACTGGAGTCATTAAGAGCCAATTTGGCGATCATGCGGAAGCTTTTCCAGTATTCAATGGAACCGGCGCAAACGTAATAACGCTGCAAGCCATGTGCAAGCCATGGGAAGCAGTGGTTTGTGCAACTAGTGCGCACATCAATGTTGACGAGGGCGGTGCACCAGAAAAAGTTGCTGGTCTAAAGCTTTTGCAGGTAGAGACTCCCGACGGAAAATTAACTCCGGAGTTAGTCGATAAGCAAGCTTGGGGATTTGGTAATGAACACCGCGCTCAGCCAAAGGTCGTTTCGATAACGAATTCAACTGAGTACGGCACAGTTTATTCAGTGGCAGAAATCAAGGCTTTGGCAGATCATGCGCATTCACTTGGAATGTACATTCATCTGGATGGAGCTCGAATCTCGAATGCTGGCGCATCGCTAGGCACTTCCTTGCGGGCATTCACAACTGATTCAGGGATTGATGCAGTTTCTCTCGGAGGCACCAAGAACGGTGCAATGGGCGCTGAAGCAGCAGTGATTTTGAATCCAGATCTTGTTCCAGCGATGAAGTATGTTCGCAAATCTGCGATGCAATTAGCCAGCAAGATGCGATTTATTTCGATTCAGTTAGTGGCAATGTTTGAAGGCGACTTATGGCTAAAGAATGCTCAGCATTCAAATACGATGGCTCAAGAACTTTACAAGGGCATTAAGGATATTCCTGGAGTTAAAGTTGAAGCCCCACAAGCAAATGCGTTATTCCCGATTTTGCCGGCAGCAAGCATTGAGCCATTACAAAAAGTCGCAAAGTTTTATGTGTGGGATCACATGATTAATCAGGTTCGTTGGATGTGCTCATGGGACACAACACAGGCTGATGTCGATAACTTTGTTGCAGCTGTTAAGAGCGAACTAGCTAACTAGCGATTGGCGCAAGCCTTAACAAAAGCTCTAAATAGATTCTCGGAAACTTGTTCGTCATTGCTAAATTCCGGATGCCATTGAACGCCTAATACAAATTCAGCTGATGGATCTTCGCACACTTCAATCGTGCCGTCTTCGGCATAACCGGTCACAGTTAAGTCGCCAGGTGAGTTAACTGCTTGGTGATGACTTGATTTAACCGTTACTTCAGTTGCGCCAACTAACCCTGCAATCAAACTGCCAGGAGTGAATGTGGCGCCATGGTTATTAAAGGTTCCTGGGGCATCGCGATGCAAGGTGTTTCCGACGACATCAGGTAAGTGCTGGTGAAGTGAACCACCGTGAGCAACAGCCATTATTTGCAAGCCTCGACAAATTCCAAACACAGGCAAGTTGGCTTCGCGCGCTGCTCGATACAAGCCAAGTTCACTGGCATCGCGTTCAATTCGAGGCTTGTCGGTGCCTTCTTGATGTGCTGCGCCGTAACGAGCTGGTTCGATATCAGCACCGCCTGCCATGACTAAACCGTCTAAGCGAGAAATCGCCTCGTGATTGTTTGCATCAGGGGGAAGTATCACGACAGATGCACCGGCGGCCTGTAACTTGTTCACATAATTCCAAGGAATCAGTGCGGCAGGTTGATCCCAAGCGCCCCACTTTGCCGGCTCCAGGTATGAGGTAAGTCCAATGACTGGCTGGTTCATGATTTGAGTTTAGGCCTAATTTTGCCTCCCTAGCGAGTCTATGAATTAGCCAAACTATGTTTCAGTTCGTGGGTCAAAGCGGGGTGACGCACTGGTCATCTTGCGAGAGAATTAAGCCATGACTGATCGCGGATATGCAGTAGTTACCGGAGCCAGCAGCGGCATTGGCGCAGCAAGCGCTCGAGCTTTGGTCAAGGAAGGCTTTCAAGTAATTGCCGCCGCAAGGCGAGTCGACAAGCTGACTGAATTGGCAAATGAGAGTCCACTCATAACCGCATGGGAATTAGATGTAACAGATCAAGCCAGCGTGGATGCTTTGGCTGCCCACCTTGCTGACAAAACTGTAAAGGTTTTGGTAGCTAATGCTGGGGGAGCCTTTGATGGTTCAAGCGTCGCTGAAGCAGATGTCGAAAGCTGGATAAAGGCCTATGACGTAAATGTCATTGGTGCATTGCGTTCAATCAAAGCGATTATTCCAGCCTTGATTAAGTCAGGCGAGGGAACCATTGTCCTGATGGGATCAACTGCTGGGCGAATTGTTTATGAAAATGGCGGCAGTTACACCGCTGCTAAGCACGCAGTGGCGGCTCTTGCTGAAACTTTGAGATTGGAACTTGCTGGTGAGCCAGTTCGAGTTGTTGAGTTAGCGCCAGGAATGGTTAAGACCGATGAGTTTGCAGTAAAGCGATTTGGTGGCGATAAAGAACGCGCTGCAAAAATCTATGAAGGTGTTGCTGAACCGTTGACAGCAGATGATGTTGCCGAAGCGGTGCGTTGGAGCGTTATGTTGCCACATCACTTCAACATTGACTTAATGGTGATTCGCCCGTTGGCACAGGCAGCGCAACACAAGGTTGTGCGCAAACTTTAGTTGGCCGCAGCCTCGGTGGTGGGAGGTGTTCCCTCGCTTCGCTCGGTCAACCTCCACCGGGAACTCGCGATCACACTCGTAGCTCGGAAATCTTCGTTACATCCCGCCTCGGCGCCGGGAGCCGTTGGAGGTGTTCCCTCGCTTCGCTCGGTCAACCTCCACCGGGAACTCGCGATCACACTCGTAGCTCGGAAATTTTCAATTTCCTTACAAACGCAAAAACAGCGATCTACTAAGTGCAAGCACTTGTAGTCGCTGTTTCAGCGTTCGGATGCACAATGTGCATCGCTACGAGTCTGTCGACTCGCTTCTGTGGTGGAGGTGCCGGGAATCGAACCCGGGTCCTTAGGTGAAGATTTGGTTATTCTCCGAGCGCAGTTTGCATTAGCTTTTCTCTGCCCCGACGTTCACGCAAACAAGATGTCGACAGGCACAGTCACTGTTAGATTTTCCGTCAGAACCCGCGACCGGTTCCGTTGGTAAGTTCCCTAAATGACACGAGGATCCAGAGCGGGAACGCCCCTGGTCTCGCGGATTTCG
>JBIIAS010000155.1:0-2889 GCA_044239795.1 Candidatus Nanopelagicales bacterium
TGACGAAGATGCTCCAGCCGATGCCAGCGTTTACAAGAAAATGTCTACTTTCTTGATCGAGAAGGAGCCAGGCTTTGGCGAAGTTCGTCCTGGCCTAACCATCCCAGGCAAGATCGAAAAGATGGGCTATAAGGGCGTTGATACCACTGAATTAATCATGGATGGCCTAAAGCTTTCTAACGATGATTTGCTAGGCGGCGAAACCGGCAAGGGCTTCTATCAAATGATGGATGGCGTTGAAGTTGGTCGCGTTAATGTTGCAGCTCGCGCAGCCGGTCTTGGACTTCGCGCGTTTGAACTAGCTATCGATTACGCACAACAGCGTCACGCCTTCGGTAAGGCAATTTCCGAACACCAAGCCGTTGCATTCCGTCTAGCGGACATGGCAACCAAGGTTGAAGTTGCTCACACCATGATGGTAAATGCGGCTCGCAAAAAGGATTCTGGCGAACGTAACGACATGGAATCTGGCATGGCTAAATACATTGCTAGTGAATTCTGCAAGGAAATCGTTGAGGATTCATTCCGTATCCACGGTGGCTATGGCTACTCGAAGGAATACGAAATCGAGCGCTTGTATCGTGAGGCACCGATGTTACTTATCGGTGAAGGCACTGCAGACATTCAGCGCATGATTATTGCGCGCCGATTGCTCGAAGATTACAAAATCCGCACCTAGCTCATAAATAATAGAGACATGTCTGAAGCTTATGACTGGGTCGATGATCCTGAGGTTCCATTTAGAGTCCTTTTGGATTACGTGGAATCACTTCCAGAGCTTGCGGTCGAAAAAGAGCCTGAGCAAAGCTAGTCACTGATTGTGTAGTGCGCATCTTGCACGATGCAGGCTTCGCCGTTGATTGGAATCATGTCCTGTGGGCAAGCTGAAAACGCCACGATGCAATCCATCTCGGCGCGAAGCTCTAAGTAATCTCCTGGAGCAGCAACCGCAGGAACGTAAGTCAAAGTGCTGCCATCAGCAGACACTGGCACGTTCATGAAGATGTTAAACGGTGCTGGCTGATTAATTCGCTTTACCCCTATGCCATCAAGTGCTTGGCCTAGATTGTCAGTGCAGTTGTCGTGGTAACCCTCAGCGCCCAAGAGTTGGTAGCGATAGATGTCGCAAGCGGCCATGAGGGTGTCATGGATTCCAGGAGAAGTGTCCGCAGTAATGGTCAAGATCGGACGTCGTTGGTTGGTCATAATCGAGTCACCAACTTGCGGAATGATTTTTCCAAGTGAAACGTGTGTGTGTTCCATTGAAAGCGGCTCAGTTAAGTCGGCTGCATTAAACGCCCAAAAGTCGACGACCTGTAAGCCGTTGGTATTGATGACTCGCAAAGTCTGTCCTTTTTTCATGCGATCAGCCACACCACGTCGAGCTGGAATAAGTTTCAATTCAGACAACTTGACCTCCATAAAATCGGGTTCTAAAGACACCTTAGGCTGTTAGTCATGGCTCTTGATACATCACGGTTGACAATTCACCCAGAAGTTCAAAAGGCGCTGGCGTCAGGCCAAGCCGTAGTGGCATTAGAGTCCACAATCATCAGCCATGGCTTGCCAAGCCCACGAAACGTAGCGGTAGCCGGCGACATCGAACAGAGTGTGCGCGAGGGTGGCGCAATCCCAGCAACAATCGCAATTATCAATGGTGTTGTGAAGGTCGGTCTGACTCCAGAAGAGCTAGCGATCCTTGGTGATCCAAATAGCAACGTAGTTAAAGTTTCCACGCGCGATCTTGGTCCAGTTCTAGCCGCAGGGGGACATGGCGCTACAACAGTGTCAGCAACCAGCCACATCGCACACTTAGCCGGCATCAAGTACTTTGCAACTGGCGGCCTAGGTGGCGTGCATCGTGGCGCGCAAGATACATACGACGAATCCGGCGACTTAGTGACGCTGGCTCGCACTCCAATCACAATTACTTGCGCTGGTGTTAAATCAATCCTTGATGTTGGTGCAACGCTGGAGCGCCTCGAGACTTTGGGCGTGACAGTCGTTGGATTCGGTACCGATGCGTTCCCAGGCTTCTATCGCGCAGACTCAGGATTTGGAGTGCCATGGCGCGTGGATACTGTTGCCCAAGCAGCGGCAGTAGGAATCCAGCGCGATGTAATTCAAGCACCAGGCGCTGTCATCATTGCAAAGCCCGTAACCGAAGCTGATCAACTTGATCTTGCGCTACACGATCGCGTTCTAGCTGAAGGTATGGCTGCCGCAGACAAAGCTGGGATCATCGGAAAAGATGTCACACCGTTCTTGCTGGATTGGTTCCACACTCAAACAAACAATCAGTCGCTTGAAGTTAACGTGACTCTGATTAATGCCAATGCCCGTCTGGCAGCAGAAATTGCAGTTGCAGCGCTTAAATCATGACAACTAAAGCAAATTCGAAAATCTGTGTTATTGGCGACATCAATGTCGATGTAATCACTTTGCTTTCAGGACCACTTCAAAAGAACACTGACACAACTTCAGTTAACGCAATCACGCTCGGTGGTTCAACTTGCAACATCGCGGTGTGGTTGACACATCTGGGCGTGGAAACGGATCTGGTCGGCGCAATAGGCGATGATGTGCTTGGCACTTGGGTTATCACTCAGCTCCAAGCTTTTGGCGTATCCGACAAAAACATTCGAACCATAACCAATAATCGAACTGGCACTTGCGTGATCGTGGTTGATGAAACTGGTGCGCGCTCGATGATGCCTGACTTCGGCGCAAACTTAGTTCAGGGTGTTGATCAGGAACTTGAAAACATCATTAGTGAATCTGACATTGTGGTGATGAGTGCCTACACTTTCTTGCGTCCAGAGTCTCGAAAGTTTGCCCTAGATGTTTTGGAATCTGTCGAAAACTCCAATGCTCGAATGGTTATAGATG
>JBIIAS010000039.1:0-11237 GCA_044239795.1 Candidatus Nanopelagicales bacterium
ATTCTCGGCTCGCTTCTCCCATTTCGACTACCAAAGTCGAAACCGTTCACCCCCAAGATTTTCATCAGGGGATTACTGGATAGGTAACCACCACTATTTAGTTATGTTCTTATTGTACCTGAAGGTTCTGACAGGCAAATTCTGCAAAATAATGCGACTATTTAGGTATGGGTAAACAAATTGGAAGACGTCAAGTATTAACCGCTGGCGCCGCAGGTGTTGCGATTGCAGGCCTGGCAGCTTGCTCGAATTCCACAGGGGCATCGGGTCCAACTGAAGAAGAATTGGCCAGCTCAACACCAACAGCTCCCACAAGCAAAGTAGTTGCCACTGCTGCTGATGTACCGGTTGGCACAGTTTTCAAGTTCACTGATCCCAATTCGGGAATGCCGGCCTATTTATTGCAGCCAGCAGCAGGAACTTTTATTGCTTACAGTTCAAAGTGCACGCATCAAGGTTGCATCGTGGAAGCCAATCCAGATGCCAGTGGATTTGCTTGTGCTTGTCACGGCGCGAAGTATGACTCAGTAGGTGTTCCAGATGAATCAACCTCGAAGAACCTGACAGCAACGCCACTTGCAAAGATTGCCTTAACCGTTGAAGGCGATCAGATTTCGGTAGCGTAACCGCTACTTCAGTTTGATTGTGGCTTCGGCCAAACCTTCAAGTAGTCGATCGATTTCTTCGACAGTGTTGTAAGGCGCAAGTCCGGCTCGAATTGCGCCATCATCACCTAAACCTAGATGACGTGAGCACTCAATCGCATAGAAGTTTCCAGCTGGCGCATTAACACTTCGCTCAGCTAAGAACTTGTAAACGCGTTCAGAATCAATTCCAGCCAAACTGAATAACTCAGTTGGAGTCTTTAGTCGGGCATTGCTATACAGCGTGACATTTTCCATGGCCTGCAAACCTTCACGCAAACGATGATTCAAGGCATGCTCATGTTCATCTGCCGCAGTTTGCGAAACAATGATTCGCTCCCGGCGTGATCCAGACCCTGGAACCATGTCTGCAATGAAATCAACTGCAGCAGTAACGCCTGCCAACATTTCGTATGGCAAAGTTCCAAGTTCAAATCTTTCTGGAACATGTTCAGTTGACGGCAACAATTTATCTGGGTGCAAAGTTTCTAAAAGTGCCGGAGAGGCAGTCATAACACCTAGATGCGGTCCAAAGAATTTGTAAGGTGAGCAACCATAGAAGTCAGCTCCCATTGCCTTGAAGTCGACCACGGCGTGCGGGGTATTGTGAACGCCATCAACATAAAGCAATCCGCCAACTGCGTGAACAGCCTTAGCGATCGCCGGAATATCAGGTCGCGCGCCAATTAGATTCGATGCGGCAGTGATTGCAACTAATTTGGTGCGATCAGTAAGTACGGCTTCAACATCAGATACATCTAAGTAGCCAGTAGCTGGATCAAAATCAATCCAACGAAGTGTGGCTCCGGATTTTTGTGCGTACCGAACCCAAGGACGAACGTTTGCATCATGATCTAAGCGTGATGCAACAATTTCATCGCCAGGTCCCCAGTCTTGGGCCAGAGTGCGCGCGATGTCGAAAGTTATCTGAGTCATACTTCGACCAAAGAAGATTCCTTCTGGCGTAGAACCTAAAAGATCCGCCATTGCACTTCTGGCATTGTCAACAGCTGCTTCAGCATTTCGCTCAGCTTGGGTAATCGTTTCTTGGTTGGCAAGCGGACCAGTCATGGTCTTACAGATTGCTTGACCTACTGAAAGTGGAGTTTGGGTTCCACCTGGGCCATCAAAGTGGGCAACACCAGATTCAAGAGAAGGGAAAGCGGAACGAACGCGCGCAACATCAAAAGTCATGCCGCAATTCTATTTAGAAACGATCTAGCTTTTTCGCTTGAGCCAAGTATTGGGCTTTAAGTGCTCTGCGTGTGGGGCTTCCCAACCACGCCAAATCGCCATACCTCTAAGCAAGACGCACAGCGCAATCGAACTTAACTCAGCGAATCGAACATAACCTTGTTCGAACCAGATGATGAACCAGCAGGCACTGACCAATGCCATAGACGCACTCCACGGACCGCGCCGAAAAGCGCGCCAAGTGCCACAGCCCCAATGTCCAGCCAAAGCGGCAGAACACCTGGGGTGATAAAGGTGGTTTCAATTGGCGCGCCCCCAGTCTAGGAACTCCTGTCACTCCATTCACACAAGAGCACTTTTAGGGTGTGTGTTTGCTCACAGCGCCTATTTTTAAGGGATTTTGGGGGTCGATAAGTTCGTTTTTTGTCCATTTCGGGTGCATTCTAAGTTAACCCCGTAAAGCCTTTTGTAAGGTTTTCAATCAAGGAGTTCTCGTGAGTAGTTCAGCCGTTCCAGGTTTTGCAGATGCGCCAACAAAAAATAAGCGCCTGCTTGCTTGGGTCGCCGAAGTTGCGGAGCTAACTACACCTGACCGCATTGAATGGTGCGATGGTTCCGATGAGGAATGGAATCGATTAACCCAAGAGCTTGTGGCAAGTGGAACCTTAACTCCACTTAACTCTGAAAAGCGACCTAACTCTTTCCTTGCCCGCTCACATCCAAGTGACGTAGCTCGTGTTGAAGACCGTACTTATATATGTTCCGTTAAGGAGGAAGACGCCGGTCCAACCAACAACTGGATGGAACCGAGCGAAATGAAGACAATCCTTCGCTCCACCTTTAAGGGCTGCATGCGTGGCCGCACTATGTATGTCGTTCCATTCTCAATGGGTCCACTCGGCTCTGACATCAGTGCACTTGGTGTTGAAATCACAGATTCCCCATACGTTGTAATCAGCATGAAGATGATGACACGCATGGGCAAGGCCGCTCTTGAACTAATTGGCGAACACGGCGACTTCGTTCCAGCACTTCATTCCGTTGGCGCACCACTTGAACCAGGACAAAAAGATGTTGCATGGCCATGCAGCGAAACCAAGTACATAGTGCAGTTCCCAGAAGAGCGCGAAATTTGGTCCTACGGTTCCGGTTACGGCGGCAACGCATTGCTAGGTAAGAAGTGCTTTGCACTTCGCATTGCATCTGTAATGGCACGTGACGAAATGTGGCTTGCTGAGCACATGTTGATTTTGAAGTTAACTTCACCAAAGCAAAAGACTCATTACATCGCAGCAGCATTCCCATCCGGTTGTGGCAAGACCAACCTTGCGATGCTTGAGCCAACAATTCCAGGTTGGAAAGTTGAAACCATTGGTGATGACATTTGCTGGATGCGTCCAGGCCCAGACGGTCGCTTGTATGCAATTAACCCTGAAGCTGGCTTCTTTGGTGTTGCGCCAGGTACCGGCATGAAGACAAATGCCAATGCGATTCGCTCGCTGTACGCAAACTCATTGTTCACAAACGTTGCTCTCACTGATGACGGCGATATCTGGTGGGAAGGCTTAACTGAAGAACCACCAGCACACCTAATTGACTGGAAGGGCAACGACTGGACTCCAGAGTCTGAGGAAGTTTCAAGTCACGCCAACTCGCGCTTCACAGCTCCTGCGGAACAGTGCCCATCGATCTCAGATGAATGGGACAACCCAGCTGGAGTTCCAATCTCAGCAATTCTTTTCGGTGGCCGACGCGCCACTAACGTTCCATTGGTTGCTCAAGCTCGCAGCTGGAACCACGGAGTATTCATGGGTGCCACCATCTCCTCCGAGATGACTGCAGCAGCCGTAGGTGGCCTAGGTCAGTTACGTCGCGACCCATTCGCAATGTTGCCATTCTGTGGTTACAACATGGCCGATTACTGGGGTCACTGGGTCAACATGGGCCGCACCTTCGCAAATGTGCCAAAGCTGTTCCAGGTCAACTGGTTCCGTAAGAACGAAGCTGGTGACTTCATCTGGCCAGGTTTCGGCGAGAACTCACGTGTCTTGGCATGGGTAGTAGACCGTCTTGAAAACGAAGCTGAAGGAGTTGACTCACCAGTTGGCGTATTGCCAAAGCGTGAAGACTTGCCACTTTCTGGTCTAGAAATCTCAGAAGCCGATCTCGATGCCTTATTTGATGTTGATAAGGGCAGCTGGCTTACTGAGTGTGATCTAACTGAGGAATACTTTAGCCAGTTCGATGGCCGCGTTCCGGCAGAACTTCAGGCTGAGTTGGCAGATCTAAAGCAGCGCTTGAACTCTTTGCCGGCTTAAGTTCTGCGCTCCAAGGCTTTAGTACATCTGCGTTTGTTAAGGTAGGGCTCATGGCTGATGAAATTCGCACTGAAGGTGGCTTAATTGTCGACGAACGCGTCGAAGAGCAAGTTGAACCTGGAGATCATGAGCGTTTTGCGCATTACGTAAAGAAAGAAAAGATCGTTGAGAGCGCAGTAATGGGCGCGCCAGTTGTTGCGTTGTGTGGAAAGGTTTGGATTCCTAATCGCGATCCGGGCAAGTTTCCAGTCTGCCCACAGTGCAAGGCAATTTTTGAAGGCTTGCCAACTGGTGGAGATAACAGCGACAATTCCGAATGACGCTTTCGCCTTGGGCTCCTGAATATCGGCGACTGAGCATTGGCATCATTGCCTTAGTTAGCGTGTTTGGATTTGAAGGAATTGCAGTTGGCGCGGTTATGCCAGTTGCAGCAGCCGACTTAAATGCAATTAGTAATTACGCTGTTGCATTTACCAGCTTCACAATGGCTTCACTGCTGGGCATGACATTTGCTGGCTTGTGGGCAAACAAAATTGGTTTAGCCCGAGTGGTCATCTTTGCGGTTGCTGCTTTGGCTTTTGGATCCATGGTGGCCGGCTTTGCACCAAACCTTGCTGTACTAACACTTGGTAGATCAATTCAAGGCTTTGCTATGGGAATTGATCTAGTGACTATGTATGTAGTCATCGGGCGAATGTATCCAGAGGCTCTTCGTGCGAAGGCACTTGGCATGCTGGCGGCTGCCTGGGTTGTCCCAGGATTGATTGGACCTGGCATCGCTGGGTTGTTAGTTGAAGTGTCATCGTGGCGAATGACTTTTTGGATTGTGCCATTACTTTTAATTGGTCCAATCATCTTGCTGATTCCGGAATTGAAGAAGTTGCCTTACGTGCCATCGCCCATCAGAACTGATGCAAAGATCCAAATCACTTCAGTACTAATTGCAATTGGCGCGCTTTCAGTTTTTCAAGCTGGGGCATCGCATGTTGGTCGCTGGAATACCGCAGCTGTCATCGCCATCTTTGTTGGATCCCTTGCGGTTGCTGCCTGGTCCACTAAGGCTCTAATGCCACCAGGCTTTCTGCGAATGGCACCGGGCATTCCGGCAATCGTTGGGATGCGAGGTGTAGTTGCTGGTTCATTCTTTGCTGCTGAGATTTACGTGCCGCTAGCATTGCAAGAAATCCGCGGAACCTCTGTAGCCCTTTCAGGTGGTGTACTAACTGCAGCAACTATTACTTGGTTTGCTGGTTCTTGGCTGCAGGGAAGTCACAAACTAAAACTCTCAAGACAGCAAGTTTTGCTTATAGGCGTCTTGCTAACTTCGCTTGGAATTGCGTTAACTCCCGTTGCAGTTTTTGTCCCAACGAGCATCGTCGTCTCTGCGGTAGTTGCCAGTGTGGTTTGGGGAATTGCTGCCTTTGGAATGGGAATGGTTTTCCCAACCCTTGGCGTCTTGATGCTGGACCAATCTTCAGATGAAGAACATGCCCGACATAGCGCCTCGCTACAAATGTCAGATTCATTTGGCGTGATCATCGCAACGGCAATTGCTGGATCAGTTTTGGCACTAGCTAGCGTCAGGCAGGGGATTGAAAGCAGTACTTTCGTCACTATTTGGATTTTCTGTGTATTTGTAGGCTTAAGCGCCTTGTTGTTCATCCCTCAAATCCAACGTAAAGCGACAATTCGCCCCTAAAATCTTGAGAAAGACCTAATTTACGGGAGAACAAATGACAGTAAATACCTCGTCCCCACAAGATGCCATGATGGCATTTGGCAAGAAGTGGTGGCTTCTACTAATTCTCGGCATCCTTTCAATGGTCGTTGGCGTTATGGCGCTAAACAACCCAGTTTCAGCAACTGCAACCCTTGTATTGCTGTTTGGTATCTGGCTACTTTTCAGCGGTATCGGAACAATCGTCCGTGCCCTAGCTGATGACACTGAAGGCTCAGGCAAGGTCCTGATGATCATCAGCGGTTCGCTGTCAATCATCTTGGCAGTGATCTTCTTTAATGGTGGAATCGTTAAAGATGCACAGCTTGCTGCAATCTTTATGGGTATCACATTCATCTTCCGCGGTATGGCTGAACTTGTTGCCGGTATCGCATCCAAGGGTGTACCTGGCCGTGGCTGGGCAATCTTCATGGGCATCATTACTTTGATTGCCGGTGTTATCACTATCAACAACCCAATTGCATCACTAATCACAATCACCCAGGTCATGTCATTCTTCTTGATCATCTTGGGCGTAATGGAAATTGTTGCATCATTCCAGCTTCGCGGACTTTCCAAGAAGTAACTAAAAGCAATTCAAATCAAGGGCTAGTCCGATTGGACTAGCCCTTGATTTATGTTCAGGATCATTGACCCTGCGTGAGAGACTAGAGCCATGAGTGCAATGCCAATCGAAGACATGGCAATTGACGTAGTTACGGATCGACCATGGATCACACTTGTATGGAACGATCCAATTAATCTGATGACTTATGTGACTTATGTTTTTCAAACTTACTTCGGATACGACAAACCAAAGGCTGAGCTTTTAATGCTTGATGTGCACGAAAAAGGTCGGGCTGTAGTCAGCTCTGGCACCAGGGAAGAAATGGAACGCGACGTGGCGGCCATGCATTCATACGGTCTCTGGGCAACCTTGCAAAAGGACGACTAAGTGTTTAAGTCCGGACTTGGTGGGAAGATCACGTTAAAACTTGATGACGCTGAGCATGGCGTTTTGTCACAACTATTTGAGCAGATGGTTGAACTACTAGATGAGCCAGAAAACGAGTCAGGAGCAGACCCACTAGCTCAATTGCTGAACATGGGTGGTTCAACTCAAATCTCTGAAGACCCAGCCTTAGCAAGACTTTTCCCAGACGGTTATTCGGATGACGAGCATGCCAGTGCAGATTTTCGAAGGTTTACTGAGCAGGACTTAAGGGCTCAAAAACTGGCTGCGTTGGACACAGTACAGAGCACTTTAAGTGGTTGGACTGGTAAGTCCAGCATTTCGGCCGAGCAAGCTCAGGACTGGCTAAAGGCATTAAATGACTTTAGATTAGTACTCGGCACCAGACTAGAGATCACTGATGAAGCAGAAACAGACTTCGAGGCCGATGATCCTGGGATTCATCTCTACAACTATTTGACTTATCTGCAAGGAACTTTGATAGACGCCTTAACTTAGAGCAAATAAAAACCCCCTAGCTGAAAAGCTAGGGGGTTTTTATTAGTTAGTACTAGTGAGTACCTTCTGATGCTGCGTATGCAGGATCATCTGCGGCGCTCTTTAGGCGAGCAATCTTGTAAATTGTCAGACCGAAGAGACACTTAGCAAGAATGTCAGCAACGGTGTAACCGACCTGACGTCCTACGAAGGCATTTGCGCCGTCTACACCAATCATCGGTAGCAAGTACGAGATTGGGTATACGCCCCAGGTTGCAATAAGAAGCAAGCGAAGACGCTTTACTGTTGCTGCAACTTCTGCTGGCTGAGTTTCTAGAGTCTTAGTTAGCTCAACGAACAAGATGTAAAGGATGTAGAAGAACGGAATGGACGATAGTGCACCCCAGATACCCTTTGTCATCATGTCTGAAGAAACTTCACCAGGGTAACCAAGAATGATCATGGCTGCTGATGCAGGAACTAGACGAGCAGTTAGTGACTTGCGACGCGCTGCTGGAAGTGCAAGTACTGCAATGGCTTCCATAAGCAATAGTGGAACTGTTAGTAACCAGTCAACGTAGCGGTATGCTTCGTTGAAAACTTCGCCACCAGCATGTGCTGACTTGAATGAATCGTAGATTCTCCAGTAGTGGTAAAGCGCAATCAGGGTTACTGTTCCTGAGATTACGATTGCCTGACGGTACTTTGGAAGTACACGTGCCTGGCTTAGATATAGGTAAATTGTCGTGGCTAGCATTGCTGCAAAACCAAGTGACAAGAAACCACTGACAATGTCGTACTGCGTAGCTGTCAGGGTCGAAACATCATAGATACCATCCATGAAGTGTTGCTCCTTTAATTGGGAACTGCCGAATCAGTTCGGATTTAAAACTGCCGAGTCAGCCTTGTTATGTGTCTAACACTCCTCTTGAGATAGCCCTCTTGCAACCTAAACACGCAAGAAAAAGGCGCTATTATTGAAAAACCCAGTATTTAAGGAGAAATATCCGAATATGTTGAGTATTTCTCAAGCCCTGATTGACCAGATGGTGGCCCATAGCCGTCAGGACCACCCAGATGAGGCCTGTGGCGTGATTGCTGGGCCAGCAGGTTCTGACAGCCCAACTCGGTTTATCCCAATGGTGAATGCGGCTCGGTCACCGACTTTTTATGAGTTCGACTCAGCTGATTTATTGAAGCTGTACCGCGAACTAGATTCCAACGATGAAGATCCGGTTGTTATCTACCATTCCCACACCGCGACCGAGGCTTATCCGTCACGTACTGATGTTGCTTATGCCTCAGAGCCGTTTGCACACTATGTTTTAGTTTCCACCAGAGAAACCGGCAACGAAGATGGTCCCTACGAGATTCGTTCGTACCGAATTGTTAACGGCGTGATTACTGAAGAAGAGATCGTAATCACTTAAAGGCTTTAGGCCCAGAGTTGTCCATCGAGTGCTTCAGAAGCTTGCTCAACAGTACCTTCATAAGCTCCGGTCGATAGGTACTTCCAACCACCATCGCAAACGATAAACACGATGTCGGCTTTTTGCCCAGCCTTAACTGCCTTGTTTGCCATACCTAAAGCTGCATGCAAAATTGCACCGGTTGAAATTCCTGCAAAGATTCCTTCGCGATCGAGAAGCTCTCGGGTGCGCGCAACTGCTTCTAGTGGGCCAACTGAGAATCTAGTTGTAAGCACTGATTCGTCGTAAAGCTCTGGAATGAATCCTTCGTCAATATTGCGCAGGCCGTAAACAAGTTCGCCATAGCGAGGCTCGGCAGCAACAATTGCGACATCTGGCTTGTGCTCACGTAGGTAGCGGCCAGTTCCCATTAGCGTTCCGGTTGTGCCAAGTCCAGCAACAAAGTGGGTAATTGTTGGGCAGTCAGCCAAAATCTCAGGTCCGGTTGTTCTGTAATGCGCGTCAGCATTTGCTGGGTTTCCATATTGGTAAAGCATTACCCAACTTGGATTTTCAGCAGCTAAATTCTTAGCAACTCGAACTGCTTCGTTTGAACCACCAGCCGCTGGTGAATATCTAATTTCAGCACCCCACATGTTCAGGAGTTGAGTTCTCTCAGGTGAAGTATTTTCAGGCATTACACAAATCAATTTGTAGCCCTTTAGGCGAGATGCCATAGCCAGCGAGATGCCAGTGTTGCCACTAGTTGGCTCCAAGATGGTGCAGCCTGGAGTTAAAGTTCCATCGGCTTCAGCGGCTTCAATCATTGCTATCGCAGCGCGATCTTTGATTGACCCAGTTGGATTTCGATCTTCTAGCTTTGCCCAAAGCCGCACATCAGCCGATGGCGAAAGATTTGGCAGCCCAACTAGGGGAGTATTTCCAACAGATTCGAGCAATGAGTCATAGCGCATAGTTAACTTTAGCCACCAGCAACGGCAGGCAAGACAGTAACTGAATCGCCTTCAGATACTGGTGCAGCAAGGCTTCCAGTGAATCTGACGTCTTCGTCATTGATGTAGATGTTTACAAAGCGGCGCAATTTGCCATCTTCAATTAGGCGTCCAGAAATTCCTGGAAACTGAGTTTCCAGGTCAGCAATAACTTGCTCCAGGGTCTCACCGGTAGCTGAGACCGAGCGTGCATTGTTTGTGTAACTACGCAGGATGGTCGGGATACTTACAGCTACAGACATGTTTAACGCTTTCAAAAGAGTGGATACCTAAGTGTAAATCAAATCAATTAACACTTCTTGTTGAGTTAATTCTGCGGGATTTAAGTGAATATTGCTGGCTTGTCATTCACTGTTGCGAATACTTTGCAACAGTTAGCTCGAACTGAGCCATTGCTTGGCGCTATTGGATCTAATCAAGATAATTACCAGGAGATTCAGGGCAATCGTGACCAATCCAAGTGGCATTCGAAATAACCCAAACAGCATGTTGATGATTGAAAGCGTGTAAATCATAACTATCGCAAACTGCGATTTATTGAAAAGTTCCTTAAGTATCCAAACAAACACAAATCCAAAAGCAATACATGCAATTCCTGATACCAAAAGAAACTCAGAAGGTGCACCACTTGGAGTGCTTGGTATGTCAATTCCTTCGAGCAATTGCGGAGCCAGAGATAGAAGTAAACCGATTACAAGATTGAAGACTGCGCCTACAGCAATAAAGCTGGCGGCAATCAAGATCGATGTGGGTGCATTGCGCAATTTCATCACTCTGTCAGATTACTCTTAAGTGGTGAACGATCGTCCAATAGGTGTGATGGATTCAGGCGTTGGTGGCCTGACTGTTGTACGAGCCATTTTGGATCAGCTACCAAATGAACCAGTTGTGTATGTAGGCGATACTGCGCACGGTCCATATGGACCTCGGCCAATTGCTGAAGTTAGAGAACTTGCACTTGACGTATTGGATGCCTTAGTTGAGCGCGATGTAAAGATGCTGGTCATCGCCTGTAACTCGGCAAGTGCCGCGATGCTGCGAGATGCTCGAGAGCGCTATTCAATTCCTGTTGTTGAAGTTATTCAGCCAGCAGTTCGTCGTGCAGTAGGAGCCACCCGCTCTGGTCGTATCGGGGTAATTGGAACCCAGGCAACAATTACTAGTGAGGCTTATTCAGATGCATTTGCTGCCGCTCCTCATGTCGAGGTTACTTCGCAGGCTTGCCCTAAATTTGTTGAGTTTGTTGAGGCTGGAATTACTAATGGGGCAGAGTTAACTGCAATTGCGCGCGAGTATCTGCAGCCTGTTTTGAGTCAAGACATTGACACGTTAGTGCTTGGTTGCACCCACTACCCATTGCTCACCGGTGTGATTTCGATGATCGCTGGTGACAAGGTAACGCTGGTATCAAGCGCCGAAGAAACCGCAAAAGATGTCTATCGCATTTTGGTTGAACAGGACCTGATTCGAAATCCAAATTTGCCACCTCCAA
>JBIIAS010000156.1:0-2869 GCA_044239795.1 Candidatus Nanopelagicales bacterium
GAGATGACACAGGCCTGTAAGAATGCAGCTGCTTGATCAGTTAACGTACCAACTGCAACTAAGCCCTCTAACGACTTTGATCCCATGATGAATTTGCGGATGTTAACCGACCAATGTTTTCGAGTGATGTCAGGAATTGCCACATGAAGTCTTGAACCATCGGGCAAGGTGGCATCCACAAATGGATTAGAGAGATCTACTCGGCGTCCCGAAGAAGCCAGCATTCGCTCTACTAATCCACGAACTTCAACATCACCAAGAATCACGCTCGTGAGTTCACTTTTGCCATTTCTGGCCACAAAAATTCGCCCCGGCTCGTTAATCCAAATCTCTTCGACGCTTGGATCATCAAGGAGTGGTTGAAGTTTGCCAAATCCAGAGATCTGGTTCGCGATCTGATCGACAAGAATTTGTGGGGACTCATTATCAGATGCAGCATTAGTTGATTGAGCCAAGATGTCCTCAACCATATGACGTAACTCGATAACTTCTTCGTGCGGGCTGATCCCCCCAGTCCGAACCCGCGTTCGAACTTCTTGAATCACTTCACCTACTGCACCTGACATGAGCTCCCCCGTTGCTTTGACTTGGTATGAATCAAGTCGTTGCTTTTACTCGGGCTAAGCCGAGTCATTGAAGAGTATGTCGATGTAGAAAGTGTGGAAACACGAAATCGGATTCTGTGGATAACACAATGAGTTGTGTATTTTCAGCCTGAAAGGTTGCAAGAATCTTGGGAAATTATCCACAAGTTTATAAATGGTCTTGCGGCCTAGAAACTTGCTAGCTATACAGCCTTGCGGTTATTCATCCAACTGCGAATGCCAGCAACGATGGAACCAATAATGAAGAATGCGGCGATTGCATAAGATCCGGTCTTCACGGCTGGAATAGTGGCTGCGTAGTAACCAGCAAGTGTTAGCCCAACACCCCAAGCCAAGGCGCCAACCAAGTTTGCGCTTAAGAACTTGTAGTAGTTCATGCGAGAGATACCGGCTATAGCTGGGATTAGGACGCGAGCCCATGGCATGAATCGGGCCACAACGACTGCCCACCAGCCAAGTTGTTCATAAAACTTTTCCGACTTAACAATTGCAGCTTTGAGCTTTGGTCCCTGATGCTTATCCAAATAAGGGCGACCAAAGTGACGTCCAAGAACGAATCCAGTTTGGTCACCAATGAAAGCTGCTAAGCCAATACCAATGGTTAAGACCCAGATGTTTATTGAGTCACTCGTAGCTGCCAACACTCCTGCAGCAAAAATCAGTGAGTCACCCGTGATGAACGGAATAAAGGCCCCGATTAGTAGTCCGGTGCCAGCAAACACCAGTCCCCAAACAATCAAGTAGAACAGGAAGGTACCGTAAGTATCGAGCCATTCTGTAACTTGCGACGTCAAAGCAGCAGACAGCAGAACGGTTTCCATGCTTAAACCCTACTTTGGCTATTTGAAGTGCACGAACGCAAGAAGCGTGATTTAACTCGCACCTTGTCCAGCAAGAGTACGAATTGCCCGCAATGCTACCGAAAGTGTTGCTAAGTCATTTTGCTCACTGTGAGCAATCTCATTAAGTGTGGCTCTGGTTCGAGCAACGCCTTCGGCAAACTTAGCTTCCCACTGACTAATACGGGTATCAATGGAATCTGATTCCTTGGTTGCTTGAACCACTCGTGATGTCAATGCAGCTAGCGCAACGTATAGATCACTGCGAAGTGCCGAGCGAGCATAGGCAGTCCAGCGATCATCTCGCGCCAAAGCTGAAATGTGGAACAGCATTCGGTCGATGTCATATCGCTCACTTAATGCAAAGTAAAGCTCGGCAACTACTTCCGGGCTGGACTTTTCACGATTCGCAATTTCAATTACGTCTAGAAGTGAGAACTCATCTAGGAAACTTCCAGTCCGAATAGCTAGGTCCGCTGGAACACCCTGTGCTTGATAGTTCTTTGCAATGCCATTAGCACGTTCGCGCTCAATGCCGCGTAACAGACCTGGGATTGAATTTGTTAACTTCGCAACGATTGGTGCAAACTTGGCAATTTCTTCTTCCACATTCAAGCGACCACCACGGGATTGCAAGAACCACCGAGTTGCACGATCTAACAGACGTCGGGACTCTAGGAATAACTCAGTTTGGCAATCAGTTGAAACTTTGCCGTCTAGGTTTTCGAGTTGAGTCCAAAGTTGATTTAGGCCAAATACATCTCGAGAAACCACAAATGCACGCAAGATTTCAGAGGTTCCCGCGCCACTTTCTTCAGCTGCACGCCAGGCATATGTAATGCCGCCACGATTGACCATGTCATTGACCATGACTGTTGAAATGATTTCCTTGCGCAATGGATGTGAAGCCATCAAGTCTGCGTACTTAACACGCAAGTCTGATGGGAAATACTTATTTAGAATTTCTTGGCACCAAGGCTCGTTCACAATTTCATCACTAGCGCGATCACGGGTGAGATCAATCTTTACGTAAGCCATCAAGACTGAAAGCTCGGGTGAAGTTAGTCCTTGACCCTGGGCATGCAATGCATCTAATTGAGAATCGGTTGGCAAGTATTCAATGGAGCGATTCAAGTGACCATTTGATTCCAGAGACTGCATTAATCGCTTGTGAACTCGAAGCATTACTGGTGCCTGGAACCTAGCTTGTTCCAAGATCAGATTCTGTTCGTAGTTGTCGCGCAGAACTAATTGACCAACTTCATCAGTCATCACTGCTAGCTGCCTATTGCGGTCGTCAACGCTCAAGCTTCCAGCAGAAACTGCCTGATCTAGCAAAATCTTGATGTTTACTTCATGGTCTGAGGTATCAACTCCTGCAGAGTTATCAATTGCATCAGTATTTAGTTTGACGCCCGCGTGCGC
>JBIIAS010000040.1:0-11179 GCA_044239795.1 Candidatus Nanopelagicales bacterium
CGAGCTCGGGATCGAGAATTACTACAACTTCGTAGTGACGCATACTGATACCCACCTCCTGTGGACTAATCGGCCACGGTCTTTCCGTGGCAGGAGGGATCAAGAACCTTTAGTCTAGGGCATTTTTGCTGGCCCAAAAAACCTTGTGCACAGGAGCAGATTCTGCAAATTCTGGGATTCATTGGGCGGGAAAGCAATAGCAATCCCTGCCAAGTACCCTTAATTCATGGGAAATTTAGCAATTGGGTCACATGTTGGAGGCGATGATCCGATCGCCAAAGCCCAAGAGTTAGGTCTAGACCATATCCAGATCTTTCTGGCCGATCCCCAGGGCTGGAAAGGCTCTGTTTTCCCCCATGCTGATGGCGCTGAAGGCCTAAAGGCCAGTTCTGAAGCCGCAAATATCGGCATCTATGTTCATGCTCGGTACATCATTAATGTGGCCACTACTAACAACAAAGTGCGAATTCCAAGTCGCAAGTTACTTCAAACCGACGTTGATGCTGCAGCTGCCGTAGGAGCCAAAGCGGTAATTGTTCACGGTGGACATGTAACCGATGGCGATGATCCACAAGCTGGATTTGATAACTGGGTTAAGGCTTTGGCTCAGTTAGATATGAAGGTTCCAGTACTTATTGAAAACACTGCTGGTGGAAAGAACTCCATGGCTCGACGATTGGAATCCATCAGGGGACTTTGGGGTGCAGTTGGCGATACTGGTGTCGGATTTTGTCTAGATACTTGTCATGCCCACGCCGGTGGCATCGACATGGGACAGCTTGCTGAAACAATTCTGGGAATCACTGGACGCATTGACTTGATTCATTGCAATGACAGTCGCGATTCATTTGATTCAGGTGCAGACCGGCATGCAAACCTCGGCGAAGGTTCCATTGGAATGGACAACATAATCAATTGCCTAAAAACTGCAAAAGCCCCAATTGTTTTGGAAACTCCATTTGAGGGTGTCCCTGCTGATTTAGAACTCTTGCGCAAGTCCCTGTAAATCTAAATCCCATTAGACACCCATATCCCTAGGTAGATTGAATACGTGCAGGTTCGCCAAATAAGTTCCGAGAAGCACCTGTCATACATAGCAGGTCGGTCTTCAGTGTCTTTCTTGCAAACGCCTGCCTGGGGTAAAACAAAAGCTGGTTGGACTTCGCAATCATTGGGTTGGTTTGCTGGTGATGAACTTGTTGGTGCTGGATTAATCCTGTTGCGCAAAGTTCCAAAAGTTGAAAAGTACCTTGCATACCTTCCTGAAGGGCCTGATTTAGATTGGGCAAACAGTAACGAAGTTGAGCGTGCACTTAATGCGTTAGTGGTTTTCGCCAAAGACCGCGGAGTCTTTCAAATCAAAATGGGTCCGCACACTTGGGTCAGACGTTGGCATGCAGACACTTTGAAGTCTGCAATTGCCGAAGAGTCTGCAAAAGTCATCGGTGAACTTCAGCCTGATGAAGTTAATCAATCAGGCATTGCGTTAATAGGTCAATTACAAACTATGGGTTGGAAGCAGCGCAAAGCAGAAGCTTCGGGATTTGGTGATTACCAACCTCGTTATGTTTTCCAAATTGACCTTGCTGGAAAAACTGAAGAAGAAATCTTCGAGGGCTTTAATCAACAATGGCGACGCAACATTCGTAAAGCTGGAAAAGAAGGTGTCACAGTTCGCCAAGGAACTATTTCTGATTTAGAAATTTTCCATGCTTGCTATGTCGAAACTGCAAAGCGGGATCACTTTACGCCACGCTCGCTCTCATATTTTCAAACTATGTGGACTGCTATGCGCGAAGAAGCAATTGAGCGAATTGCATTACTCATCGCATCGCATCCTGATCACGAGGGTGCTATTGCGGCAACGACCATGACTCGAGTTGGAAATCATTCGTGGTATTCCTATGGTGCTTCAACTACTGCAGCTCGAGATTTGCGTCCAAGTAATGCAGTGCAATGGGAAATGATCAAAATCGCGCTTAATGATGGTGCGCATGTTTATGACATGCGCGGGATCTCAGACACCTTAGATTCCAACAATCATTTGTTTGGATTAATTCAATTCAAGCTCGGAACGGGTGGGTACGCGCAAGAATATGTGGGTGAATGGGACTATGTACTTTCGCCAGCTTGGGCTAAGGCCTTTGATTTCTACATGTCGAGGCGGAGATAGCTAATGACATTTTCACTAACGGTCGATGCTGAAAAATTCCGCGGTCATCTTGTCTCAATGATGAACAGCCATGCCACTGCCGGGGCTGAACTTGTTCCAGTCATTAAAGGCAATGGTTATGGTTTCGGCCGACGCTTGTTAGCGGCTGAGGCATCTCGTCTTGGATGTAATCGAGTTGCAGTTGGCACAGTGTGGGAACTAGGTCAAGCCCTTGCAGATTTTGCTGGCCAAATTTTGGTTTTGGAACCATTTAACGCAAGTGATGATGCAGCAGTTGCTCAGTGGCGCCAACATCTAGAACATAACTCTGATCGCGTAATTGTCACGGTATGCAATTTGGACTTAGATTCGGTGAGATCAGCAGGTGCCAAGACTATTTATCTAGAGGGCAAGACATCGTTGTCTCGTTTCGGAATACTTCCATTTGACATGCAATCGATTACAAAATTCAGCGACTTAAATGTTTTAGGCCTATCACTTCACTTGCCAATAGTTCAGCCAGCAATCAAAGTTGATGCCACAACCGAAATCTCTTCTGCGTTTAATGGTGCAGCGCTATCGCTGAGTATGACCCAGACTTGGAACTGGATTGATTTATATCAAGAACTGGCAACAAAGTTCTCTATGCCCAAGCACTTAAGCCTGTCCCACATATCAGAAGACCAAGTTAAGTCTCTAAAGAAAATGATGCAGAATTACAACTTTGACTTTGCAATTGAAGTAAGAGTTGGAACTAAGTTATGGCTGGGTGAGCCAAGTGCGTTGCAGGCGTGCGGAACCGTTCTTCAAGTTCATGAGATTTCCCATCGGCAAACAGCTGGCTATCAACAGATTTCTAGTGGAAGCCACAAACGTTTAATTGTTGTGAGTGGTGGCACTGCGCATGGTGTAGCTATGGCCGCACCTACAAATGCAAATTCTTTACGAAAAAGAGGAATTGCATTAGTTGAGGGCGTTTCGCAAGCAATTGGAAAAGTTAGATCGCCGTTTAGCCACCATGGTAAAAATCTAGATTTTGTTGAGCCACCCCATATGCAGGTTTCTATGCTGTGGAGTGACGATCCAACCATTGCTGTTGGTGACAGTTTGAATTGCAACGTCAGAAACACAACATCAAACTTTGATTGTGTTCTAGGTCTCGATTAATTCCTGATTACGGTAATTCGTTTACAACTTTTAACGTCACATTCGATCCTGGTGGTGACGATGTTCCCGCAGCAACTGATTGCTCTAAAACAAACAACGGCAAGGTTGCATCTGAATCCAATTGCAATTCTAAAATTGGATTCAGTCCCAAACTCTGCAGAGTGGAGACTGCTTGTTCAGATGCATTTCCCTTCAAGTCCGGAACGGTAACGGGTGCAGTTGGATCAACTGGTGCAAGCGATGGCATTGCTGAAGGTGATGGGCTTTCAGTTGGACTTGCGCCATTAGGTTGACCCGAAGGCAAGCCTGGAAACTTTTGTATTGGCAGATCCTTGAGGGCGCCTTTCATGTAAGCAGTAAAGATTCGAGCTGGGTAAGAACCTCCGGTGACCGAAGTCATGCCGCCAGTTCCAGACAATGAAACAGGTTGCCCGTCTGGACCATCCTTAACAAACAAAACTGCAGTTGCTAGTTCTGGGGTGTATCCGGCAAATAGTGCTGACTTATTGTCGTTAGTTGTTCCAGTTTTTCCAGCAACAGGCCTGCCTAATGCTTTTGCTGCTTTACCCGTTCCGACTTCAACTGTTTTTTGAAGTGCGTAAGTCACAATGTCAGCAACATCTGTACTGAAGGCCTGAACTGGCTTTGGGTTTAACTTATAGAGAGTTTCACCAGAGCCAGTTGTGATTGTCTTTATATATGTGGGGGAAACTTGCAGACCACGTGATGCGAAAGTTGCATAGGCTGCTGCGATGTCGACTATGTGTGGGCTAGCGGTTCCTAAAGTAAATGCAAGATTTGGTTCCATGCCGACTGCGTCTGCAGGTATGCCTGCTCGAATTGCAGCTTGGAGAGTCACTTCTCTGCCTACTGATTCAGCTAGTTCAACATAAGCAGAGTTGATAGAGCTTTCAGTTGCCTTAAGTAAAGTAACGCGATCACCATACGACTGGCCACCATAGTTAACAACTACATAGTTATCTACTTTCGTCTTGTTTTTCCCACTGAATGCAGTTGACAGCGATAAGCCGCTCTCGATTCCCGCTGCCAGCGTGAATGTTTTGAAAGTTGAACCTGCTTGTCCGATCATTTGTGTTGCGTTGTTTAGTTGGTTTTGCAAATAGTCAGCGCCACCGTACATTGCAACTACTTCGCCGGTTTCTGGACGCACCGACGCTACACCTATTCGAAGGCCTTCGATCTCGTCCTTTGGACCCTCTTCGGCTACTGCCAAAATCATCGCGTCTTGAGCTTGTTTGTTAAAAGTTGAAATAACTCTCAAGCCACCCAGATTAATCAGATCTTCGGTAACACCGTTTGCAAACATTGACTGTCTTACTTGTTCAATCAGATGACCTTGAGGACCGGAAAAAGTTTGTGCAGGTGGCTCTTCGATATATTTAGGAAATTGCGCGCTGTCTCTTTCCGCTTGGCTTAACCAACCTTGGGTAACCATTCCATCCAAAACATAATTCCATCGCTGTTGTAATCCGTTTAGATTTTTTTCTGGTGCTAAACCGTTAGGAGCTTGCACAATTGCAGCTAAGAAAGCTGACTCGGTCAGGCTTAAATCTGCTGCCTTTTTACCAAAATACAGCTTTGCAGCACTTTCAATTCCGTATGCATTTCTACCAAAATAAATTGTGTTCATGTAGTCAGCCAGAATTTGATCTTTACTAATCAATGTTTCAAGTTTGATCGAGAGAATCAACTCTTTGGCTTTGCGGGTAAGTGTTCGCTCTTGAGTTAAATATGCATTCTTTGCATATTGCTGAGTGATGGTAGAGCCACCGCCAGCTCCAGCGTCTCCTCTGAGATTTGTAACCACTGCGCGCGAAATTCCTCTAATTGAAAAACCGCCATGATTGTAGAATTCGCGATCTTCGGCTGCCAGCATCGCTTGTTGCGCAACAAGTGGGATTTCCGAAAAATCAATTGAGACTCGATTAGCTTCACCTAAACGCGCCAATTCCGTAACACCGTCGTCGTAATACAAGATTGTGGTTTGGGCGGTTGCGATTTCACTGGCTTGAGGAATTGCAACAACTCGTACGGCGATCGCGATTGCTGCTATTCCTGCGATGAGTAAAACTATTCCCGTTACAAAAATTTGCTTCAGCGAAGGAACAAACCGCATTATGCCTCGTTTGTTTTTTCGGGATTTGTTCGCCATTCCTCTATTTCAACACATCGCGAGGCTCGCGTGGTGGAGTGCGAGGCGCGCCATCACCCAATACATACGACATGTGGAGATGATTCCAGCCACATAACTTGCAAACTTCGACAACATAGACTCGAAAATGACCATACTCAAACGCTAAAACCTTTAGTTCGCTTGAGGTTTTCACTCTTCCTGATAAGTAACCTAAATCGTCGCCAAAAATATATGTGACATGTACGAGTTCGCTCTTAGCGCACAAAGGACACAGGCGTTCAGTTTCTTCTCCATGGTGTTTAGCTGCTCTCAGCAGATATGGGTCAGCATCGCAAACTTGCTCCCGTAACAATGCGTCATGCTTTATTTGCTCCAATATCGCTCGCCGAGCCAAAATGTAGTCCAGCACGTGACGCGGGCGAACTGGATCTGCGACATCCTCAGCTGGGTACGGGATCGGGCGAGGTGGTTCAGAACTGGTGCCCCCAGCCCGAACACCTGAGATGCTTTGATGCGAACCCGGCCTACTCACCTGACAACCTTATGACCTTATGAACATATGAGCGTTGGCTGATTCTGCCTGATGTCAATGAGGGTTCTTTGGGCAAAACGCCCGTTGGCTATAGGAAGTTGGGTAAGTCCGGTACAGCGAACTTGCTCAAGACTAGGCAGGCTGTATCCTTTAGATGTATCAATTTGATACATCTAAATATCCCATTATTTTAAGGTTTGGAAGCGCTGTGGCCAAAAGATCTGCTGCTCTAGAGCTGGCAATCCTTGGCGTACTCGCTGAGACGCCGCAGCATGGTTATGAACTTCGCAAGCGTTTGATTTCGGTGTTGGGGCTTTTCAGCACAATCTCATATGGCGCACTATATCCAGCACTGAAGTCGATGGTTGAGCGTGGACTTCTCGTAGAACAAGATGAAGTTGGAACCGGCAAATATCCAAAGCGCGCTCGCATTACCTACGCCCTAACTGATGCTGGGCTTGCCCACTTTAATGCCTTAGTGGCAGATAGCGGTCCCGGTGCTTGGGACGACGACACTTTTGCAGTCCGAATGTCGTTATTTGGTCAGACGGAAGTTAATACTCGAATTCATATCTTGCAGGGGCGCCGTAGTCGCGTCGAAGAGCGCCTAGCAAATCTGCAAACAAATCTTTCTAAGGGTCGCGAACGTTTGGACTCTTACACCTTGGAACTGCAACAACATGGCTTAGATGCACTTGAACGTGAAGTGCGCTGGCTAAATGAACTTATCTCGCGAGAGCAAGGTGCCGCAGGTAGCGGTAACCCTCAAACCTCGCAAGTTAATAACAAGTAAGACCGCAAGAAAAATTCACTGACAACTAGGAGGCTTACAGTGAGTGAAGTTAGAGTAGCGATCGTTGGCGTAGGAAACTGTGCATCATCGCTGGTACAGGGCGTTGAGTATTACAAAGACGCTGATCCAAAAGCATCAGTTCCAGGACTAATGCACGTGCAGTTCGGTGACTACCACGTTAAAGACGTGAAGTTTGTCGCTGCATTCGACGTTGATGCAAAGAAAGTTGGCCAGGATCTTTCGGCTGCGATTTTTGCCAGCGAGAACAACACCATCAAATTCTCAGATGTACCGCCAACCGGAATCACGGTTCTTCGCGGTCACACCTATGACGGTCTTGGTAAGTATTACCGTGACATGGTTGTTGAATCTGATGAGACACCTGTTGATGTCGTTAAGGCACTCAAAGATGCAAACGTTGATGTAATGGTGTGCTACCTGCCAGTTGGTTCGGAAGCTGCAGCCAAGTTCTACGCACAGTGTGCAATTGATGCTGGTGTTGGCTTCGTTAACGCACTACCAGTTTTCATTGCTGGTACTAAAGAGTGGGCTGACAAGTTCACTGCTGCTGGCGTGCCAATTGTTGGCGACGACATCAAGAGCCAGGTTGGTGCCACAATCACCCACCGTGTGCTTGCAAAACTATTTGAAGATCGTGGCGTAACTGTTGACCGCACTTATCAACTAAATGTTGGCGGCAACATGGACTTCATGAATATGCTTGAACGTGATCGTCTGGAATCAAAGAAGATTTCCAAGACCCAGTCGGTAACTTCACAGTTGCGTGACAAGATCGATCCACGCAACGTACACATTGGCCCAAGTGATTATGTAGCTTGGCTTGACGATCGTAAATGGGCATTTGTTCGACTTGAAGGACGCGCATTCGGCGATGTGCCATTGAGTCTTGAATACAAGTTAGAAGTTTGGGATTCACCAAACTCTGCTGGTGTAATCATCGATGCAATTCGTGCTTGCAAGATTGCAAAGGATCGTGGCATCGGTGGACCAATCTTGAGCGCTTCAAGCTACTTCATGAAGAGCCCACCAGTTCAGTACGACGACACCAAGTGCCGTCAAGAAGTTGAAGACTTCATTGCTGGTAAGTAACTGCTGGTAAGTAATTACCAATAACTAAATCGCAATAACCGTTTCGCTACGGGTGTGATTAACACAAAAGCGGCCTCCTTATCTAAGGGCTCCTGGTTCAACTAGGGGCCCTTAGTGTTTGTAAATTGATGTTTACCTGCGAGTAACGACAATTCACCGAATCTAGAGGTAACGTGTTTTAAGTGAATCGACCAAGTGTTAAATCGTTCTCAGTTTTGCGGCATACAAATGCGCGTGAGTTACTTGGTGTACGAATTTTTGGCCAGGCTGGTGATGGCCTGTTGCAAACTGCATTAGCCACCTTTGTTTTATTTTCGCCACAACGTGAATCAGACCCACGAAAGATTGCGCTGGCATTTGGAATTCTGTTGTTGCCATATTCAGTGATTGGTCCGTTTGTCGGAGTCTTCATTGATCGCTGGTCCCGTCGCACTATTTTGATTCGAGCAAACTGGCTACGAATAGTCACGATGGTCGCGATCGCAATTGTGATCACTGGTCATGCCGCCAATACTCTGTTAGCAATTTTGGTGCTTGTCAGTTTGGGGCTGAACCGATTCGTACAGGCGGCGCTGTCGGCTTCCCTGCCCCATGTTGTTGACGGTGATGATTTAGTTCCGGCTAATGCACTTTTTCCAACATTGGGAACTACCGCCGCATCACTAGCAGCGGCACTGGGCATTGCAACTCAAAACATTTTGGCTAACTCAGATTCAGTAAATGCTGGGTTAGTAATTCTGGGATCGGCGTTTGCAGGCATCGCTTCCTTGATTGCACTTCGCATCACACCAAAAGATGTACTCGGTCCCCATCTTGTTGAATCTGCAATGCGCGATGAATTCCGCAATGCGCTATCTGGTCTAGCTGCAGGATTTAGCTACATGCTACGTTCGGGAAGAACTTTAAGCAGCATGGTTGCTGTTTCATTTCAAAGATGGGCATTCGGAGCCTTAACGGTTCACGCTTTGTTGCTTTCCAGAAACTCGTGGAGTGTTAACAACACCGCCGATGAAGCCGTGCTGTATTTCGGATTGTGCGCAGGTGCTGCTGCTCTTGGTGCATTCACAGCTGCGATCCTCAGCACTTTCTTACTAAGCGACCGTAGTGAAAAATCCACAACAGCAGTTGCTCCGCATCGTCAAGTTCATTTGATTGCTGCCATGGCAGTTGCAACTGCGGTTAGCGTTGTGGTGACTTTTGTTGGGTATCAATCAGGTACTTTGATTGCGGTTTGTGCCACGGCTGCATCACTTGGTTTTGCTGGACAGCTGTTAAAGATCAATGCCGACACCACGATTCAGCGAACTATAGATGATGCTCATCGCGGTCGAGTTTTTTCAATTTTCGACATGATGATCAACGTAGCGCTGGTTTTGGGAATTACAACTTACGCGCTGATTGCCGGAATTAGAGATGACGTCAATGTCGGTACTGCGTACTCGGTTGCGTTACTGAGTTGCGGCACAGCGCTAGCCCTGTTTCTATTGCGCAAATATCGTGCTAACGCAGCAACTATTTAAGCTTGCGAAGCCCACCAAGTCTTAAGGCGTTCTATCGCCTGTTCTCGAGTTAATGGCCCTTCATCCAAGCGAACATTCAGTAAGTAGCTGTATGCCTTACCAATTATCGGTCCCGACGACACCTTCAAAATTTCCATAATGTCATTACCGTCTAGATCAGGTCGGATCGAATTCAATTCTTCCTGCTGCGCCAAGGTTGCAATTCGCTCTTCTAGATCGTCATATGTAGCTGAAAGAATTGCGGCCCGACGAGGATTTCTGGTGGTGCAATCAGCTCTCGTCAACTTGTGGAGTTGCACCAGTTCTTCCCCAGCATCTCTTACATAACGCCTAACGGCAGAGTCGGTCCATTGACCTTGGCCATATCCGTGAAACCGCAAATGCAGTTCGGTTAGTTTGCAGACTGCATCAATCACTTCACCTGGGTAACGCATTGCCGTAAGTCGCTTACGTACAATCTTTGCACCAACTACTTCGTGGTGGTGAAAACTAACTCCACCACCGGATTCAAAACGACGAGTCTTTGGTTTCCCAATGTCGTGCAATAGTGCAGCTAAACGTAATACTAAATCTGGCGCTGAGCTTGGTTCATGTGACGATTCCAAATCAATTGCTTGTTGCAGAACTATCAAACTGTGTTCATAAACGTCTTTGTGTTTATGGTGTTCATCGATTTCAAGTTGTAGCGCGGGTAATTCAGGAATTACATGCTCAGCAAGTTTTGTGCCTTCTAGAATTTCAAGACCGAGTGTGGGCTGAGCTCCCATGATCAACTTGCTGAATTCATCCCTAACTCTTTCAGCTGAAACAATATTGATACGTTCTGACATTTCAGTTGCTGCCAAGAGAACGTCAACAACAGGTGTGAATCCTAATTGGCTGGCAAATCGAGCAGCTCGCATCATTCGCAGGGGATCATCTGAGAAAGAAAGCTCTGGTTCTCTCGGTGTGCGAATAACTCGTCTGCTCAAATCCTCAACACCACCAAACGGATCAACAAAAGTTAGTTCGGGCAATCTGACTGCCATTGCGTTAATCGTGAAATCACGTCGAACTAAATCATCTTCTAGTGTTGTGCCAAAACTAACTTCGGGTTTGCGGCTTTCTTCGCTATAAACCTCTGAACGATATGTCGTAATTTCAACTTGGAAATCTTTTCTTCGCGCACCTACGGTACCAAATGCGATTCCAACATCCCACACTTTGTCAGCCCAAGGCTTGACGAGGTTAAGTATCTGATCTGGATTTGCATCGGTCGTGAAATCTAGGTCTGATATGTCGCGATTGAGAATCAAGTCGCGTACTGGGCCGCCGACAATCGCAAACTCAAAGCCGCCATTTTGAAATAGTTGCGCTAGTTCCATAACATCAGACATCTGATTTAGCGCAGCAGTTACCGATGCGACTGCGATTGCCTGAGGCGACGAGTTGTTCATGACTTGACCTAGCCTAGATGTAATTACGGAAAGTCCAATATTTGCAGGTATTCTTACAAAGTGAGCCGTCAGATGAAACCCCTATGCGCTCAAAAACTTGGGCGTTTTTGGCAAGGCCTTGCTGTCTCATTCTCAAAAATTATGGCAGTTAGCCTTATCTGGCTTTCGCTATTGGTTGTGCCGGTCTCGCAGTCAATAGCTGCTGAGGGTGACTCGATACAGATCACGGATCTAACCATTTCCCCTGCTGCTGGTTCTGGTGGAACTATAAGCGCAAGTCACGTTGTAGTTATCAAGGGCACGTTTACAAATAA
>JBIIAS010000157.1:0-2840 GCA_044239795.1 Candidatus Nanopelagicales bacterium
TTCAGGTGGGTGGACTCCAATTGTTCACCTGGCTACTTTCATCGGAATTAAGCCGACTTGGAGTGCAAAGCGCGCTGCGTTCATCGTTAAGCACAAGGATTCCCTAACTAGTACAACTGGAATGTTGGCTGGCGAGTTCGGTGATGATGATGAAGCTGAAATTTTCTTTGGTCCAAAGCTTTCAACTGAGCAAGCACTAGTTGCCTTCGTTGATTACCAGCGTGATGCCACATACCGTGATTTCAAGCGCGCAATTGATGCTGGCATGAGAAGTATCGAACACGTTAAGCGCTACACAGCTATCGGTACAGCGCATGATCAAGGTAAAACCAGTGGCACCGTAACTATGGGATTGATTGGTCAGGCAATTGGCAAGGCACCAGATGAAATTGGTTCCTTAACTTTCCGTCCGCCATACATTTCGATTCCATTTGCTGCCCTAGCTGGTCGCGATCGCGGATTGCTTTCTGACCCTGAGCGCACTACTCCAATTCATTCTTGGCATCAAGCAAGTGGTGCTCCGATGGAAGACGTTGGCCAGTGGAAGCGTCCTTGGTACTTCCCTAAGTCTGGCGAAAACATGCATACCGCAGTACTGCGCGAATGTGCTGCAGTTCGTGAAGGCGTTGGAGTTATGGATGCATCAACCCTTGGCAAGATCGACATTCAAGGTAAAGATGCCGGTCAGTTCTTGGACATGATTTACACCAACATGTTCTCGACTTTGAAGGTTGGCATGAGTCGCTACGGCTTAATGTGTGGCATTGATGGCATGGTCTTTGACGATGGCGTTACAACTCGAATCAGCGAAAACCATTGGTTAATGACAACCACAACTGGTGGAGCCGCAAAGGTTCTGGATTGGTTAGAGGAATGGCTGCAAACCGAGTGGCCACATCTTGAGGTTTACTGCACTTCAGTAACGGAACAGATTTCAACTGTTGCAATCGTTGGTCCAAAGAGTCGTGAATTGATGAAACGTCTGGCTCCATCACTTGATGTTTCTAATGAAGCATTTGCTTTCATGGAGAACAAGCATGCTGATGTAGCCGGGGTTCCAGCTCGTATCGCTCGAATCTCGTTCTCAGGCGAACTTGCTTACGAAATCAACGTGCCAGCAATTTACGGATTGCACATTTGGGAAGCAGTTATGTCCCAAGGCGCTGACTTAAACATTACGCCATACGGCACTGAAACTATGCACGTCCTTCGTGCTGAAAAGGGATTCGTAATCGTTGGCCAGGAAACAGATGGAACACAGACTCCAGATGACTTGGATATGAGTTGGATTGTTTCTAAGAAGAAGGATGACTTCATTGGAAAGCGTTCATTTAGCCGGGCGGATACCGCACGCGATGGACGTCATCAATTGGTAGGAATTCTGGCTGATGATGGCAACTATGTAATTCCCGAAGGCGCTTACATAGTTGCGGGTGCCGACGAGAAAACTGCACCGCCAGTTAAGCACATTGGTTACATCACTAGTTCTTATGACTCGGCTGCACTCGGTCGGTCGTTTGCGCTTGCACTAGTTGCTAATGGCCTAGCTCGTAAGGGCGAAAAAATTGCCATCCCAATGGCTGATCGCGTTGTAACTGGCATCATCACCGATTCAGTATTTGTCGACAAGGAGAACACACGTCGTGACGGTTAACCTCGAATTTGCAAAGAGCCCACTTGGTGGCGCGAAGCACGGTGGCCTTGATAAAGCTGTCTTGATTCAAGAGGTTCCATTTACTCCTGGCTTTGATTTGCGTGTGAATCCAGACTCAAGTGGATTCGCAGCGGTCAACCAAGCACTAGGTCTTACCTTGAATCCAAAAGTTGGAACGGTGGTTCGCAACAATGCTGCTTGTATTGTTGGCGATGAATTGCCAGCAGCTGGCGGAATCAGCGCACTTTGTCTAGGCCCAGATTGGTGGTACTTAACAGGTACTGCTGACATCCAGGCGCTGCTAAAGCCAGTCCAAGAATCACATCACATTTCATTGGTGGACGTTAGTTCCCAGCGAACCAAGATTGAAGTTTATGGACCAAATGCTAAGGATGTGCTTGAGCATTACTGGGAACAAGATCTTCGGGATGCGCACTTCCCTATTGATGCCTGTAGTCAAGGTGTTCTCGCTAAGGCTCCACTCATAATGTGGCACTGTTGCGATAATTGCTACTTGCTATTCCCACGTGCATCATTTGCAAAGCATCTTTGGACCGCTTTGACTGATGCAGCAGTTGAGTACCTATAAAATTAGTTAACACTCTCTAACTAAAAAGTAGGCCCCATGACTGCGGTCATTCTCGATGGAAAAGCTACTGCTGCTGCAGTAAAAGCGGATTTAGCAACTCGTGTTGCTGCGTTAAATGCCAAAGGAATCTTTCCTGGTCTAGGCACTGTTTTGGTTGGCGATGATCCAGGTTCACACTCATACGTTGGTGGCAAACATAAAGATTGCCATGAAGTTGGAATCACTTCAGTGCGCGAGGATCTACCTGCATCAGCAACTCAAAAAGATGTTTTAGATGCCATTGCGCGACTAAATGCTGACCCAGCTTGTACTGGATACATTGTGCAGCTGCCACTACCAAAGGGCTTGGACTCTAATGCTGCTCTTGAAGCAATCGACCCACGCAAAGATGCCGATGGCTTGCACCCAACAAATCTTGGTCGCTTAGTTCTTGGCGAACCTGCACCACTACCTTGCACCCCACGTGGCATCGTTGAACTACTTCGCGCTTATGACGTAAACATTGATGGCGCAGAAGTGTGCATCGTTGGCCGTGGCGTCACAGTTGGTCGCCCACTTGGACTTTTGTTAACCCGCCGCAGCGAAAATGCAACCGTA
>JBIIAS010000158.1:0-2839 GCA_044239795.1 Candidatus Nanopelagicales bacterium
CTCCATTGCTAGGTCTAGTTGGATTGGCATTTGGCCTGTATCTACTGATGTCACGCTTTGCACTTCTAGCTGGTACCACTGCAGCTGATGTGGACCCAACAGTAACTCCTTGGGCGCAAAGCATGACCGGAACTGTAATCATGGCAATCCCATTTGTTGCCCTTGTTGTTGGATACCTAATTGGTCTTGCACGCAAGGAAAATGATGAGGCAGTTAAAGATCTAGTTAGCTAGTCACATAAAAAGAATGGGCTGCCGGAAACGGTAGCCCATTCTTTTTGTCGCTCAAGAAGAGATTTGGCTCGCGCCTAAGCCATATTTAGCGATTTGCTGAATACCTTAAATATGTGACCGGAGTTGTGCATCCAGTGGGACCAGAAGAACCAGTGGTCTATTGGCGACGAAGATTGATGCTTGCCCTAGCTGCACTTGTCACATTATTCGTAGTGTTTCGCAGCCTTACCGGTGGTGACGATCCAGTTCCAGCGGCTGCATTAGCAAATCCTAGCTCAGAGGCGACAGTTGCGACTCCAGAAGTTTCACCAGAACCAAGTCTGGCTTCTGCCTCACCTAATTCGACGATTTTGCAGCCAACTGCACAACCAGTAACTACAGCAGTAGCTGATGGTGAGTGCTCAGATGCAGATACATCTATCCGAGTTGAAATTGATCGAGAAACCACTGCTGTTGGGGAAGGTATTCACATCAACATGGTTGTGAAGAATATTTCTGGACAGACTTGTAAGCGCGATGTTGGCAGTGGCGCCAATGAAGTCACGGTGATTTCTGGTCCAGCCTTGATTTGGTCAACTGATCATTGCAATCCAAAAACAGACAAGGATTTAGTTGAACTTGCTCCTGGCCAAGAATGGAATGTGAAAGTCGTCTGGATTGGAAAGCAAACTGCAACTGGATGCAAAGTTACTAACATGGCTGAGCCAGGCGCTTATTGGGCTCATGGCCGAAACGGCAGCTTAAATAGCGATGGCGCCAGATTTGTAGTCCAGTAAATTCTTAGAAAGTTATTAAACGTAACGCTCGAGCAAACTGGCTTCAGCAACACGCGATAAGTTTTCTCGGATTGCGCGAGCGCGAGTTTCGCCAACACCTTCCACGTCACGAAGCTCTTCAGCAGATGCAGATAGCAAGTTTTGTAGGCTACCAAAGTGCTGAATTAAGTTTTCAAAGATTTGCTCTGGAAGTCGTGGAACCTTCGCTAGCAATCGGAAACCTCGTGGATGCACAGTGTTATCTAGAGACTCAGTGTCACTAGGTAGCCCAATTGCTGCGGCGATGTTCGAAACATCCAGTAGTGATGCCGCATCAAGTTCTGCGATTACATCCAGAATTCCTTCTGCTTTATTGGCTTTTCGCCCACCAGTTGGCATGTAGTCCCGAACAATGAATCCAAGGTCGGCAGTCGTACCAGAAACTAATTCTTCAAGTTGCAGCGATAGCAAACGACCATCGGTTCCGAGTTCAACAACGTATGCAGAAATTTCACTTGAAATACGGCGAACCATTTCATGACGCTGGACGACAGTTGCCACATCTCTAGTTGTTACTAAGTCTTCAATTTCCATTGTGGAAAGCGAACCTGCAACTTCATCTAATCGTGCGCGGTAACGCTCTAAAGTCGCCAATGCTTGATTTGCTTTAGAAAGAATGGTTGCAGAATCTTCCAAAACATAGCGTCGACCATCAAGGTAAAGTGCGATGATTCGCATCGACTTACTCACACTAATGACTGGCAAGTTTGATTGTCGAGAAACACGATCAGCTGTTCGATGTCGAGTGCCTTGTTCATTAGTTGGAATCGCGGGATCTGGAAGCAACTGAACGGCAGCCGAGATGATTCTTGTGGCATCCCGGTCGCAAACAACAGCACCGTCCATTTTGGCGAGTTCGCGAAGTCGTGTGGCAGTGAAGTCGATGTTTACGTCGAACCCACCGCTACTGATTGCATTTACCGTTTTGTCCTGGCCGAGCACGATGAGTGCGCCAGTGTTTCCACGAAGGATTCGCTCCAATCCGTCACGCAGTTCAGTGCCGGGGGCAACTTGTGCCAAAACAGATCTCAATAATTCAGCAGAGTTAACTTGCTCTTTGGTTGCCACGAAGGTTCTTTCTCACTGGAGTTGTGTGTTGAGTCTACTTCTGATCGCGAAAATTATGAAGTATTGCTAGAAAGATTTAGATTGCGTTTACTGCATCGGCGAGCGAGCCGACTTCGATCAATCGAAGGCCTTTGACCCCTGATGGCAGTCGGGTGCTTTTTGGCACCAACGCAGTTTTGAATCCGATTCGGGCGGCCTCACTCAATCGCTGGTTCATGCCAGGCACCGGTCGTACATCACCACTAAGAGCAACCTCACCAATCGCAACTAAATCAATAGGCAAGGCAGAATCTCGAGCTGCCGAGGTTATGGCCAGACACATTGCCAAGTCTGCGCCCGGATCAGAAATCTTGGCCCCAGCCACGGTCGCTAGATAGACATCTTTATCCCAGAGCTTTAGCCGAGCTGCTCGCTCGGTCACAGCAATCAGCATGGCTGCCCGAGCATTATCAAATCCTGTGGTGCGGCGCATTGGGTTGTTACCCGGACTCGTTGTAGTCAGGGCCTGGACCTCGACCAGCAAGGCCCGTCGACCTTCCAATGTGATCGCAATGCAAGTTCCTGGAATGGCTTGTTCACGCTGGGATCGAAACAATGCAGATGGATCGGTGACTTGGCGCAGTCCGTCGTCGGCTTGCTCGAAGCAGGCAACTTCATCAGCTGGTCCGTAACGATTCTTGTTGGCACGAAGCAGACGCAACGGAGTTCCACGGTCGCCTTCAA
>JBIIAS010000159.1:0-2803 GCA_044239795.1 Candidatus Nanopelagicales bacterium
AGGCCTAACCAATGGAACTGAATACACCTTCGAGGTTCAGGCACTCAACGCAATTGGTTACAGCAATTCCTCACTTGAATCACCAGCTGTTACTCCGGCAACTACTGCAGATGCAGTCGTTGGCTTGACTTTGAGTTCCACTAACAAAAAGCTAACGGCAAATTGGATATTGCCTCAGCAACTTGGTGGCGGTGAATTTGTTCGATTCGAAATGTTCATTCGTGAAACTGGCGGCACCTATGGTGATGCATTTATCAGTAACGATTCAAGTTTGACCAGCTTCGAGTTCTCAAAGACTGATCCAAATGACACAACACAGGCAAGTGACTTGGTAAATGGCGAAAGCTATGACGTCAAAATTGTGATCATTACCGATGCGATTATGGCTGGTGATCAAAGTGTCACTGTGTTGGATGGTAACAGCACGGAAGCAACACAAGTACCGGCTGACGTACCTTCGGAACCAACAAATGCAACAATTCTGACTACTGATGGAACTCAGGCAAGCATCTCTTGGATGGCTTCAAGCAATGATGGCGGTGCAGTGATTAGCGCCTATACCGTGATGGCAACCGCGAACAATGTAGTTGTTACTTGTCTAATGCAAACTGTGCTCGATACTAACTGCGAGATATCATCTTTGCGTCCAGGACAAGTTGTGAATGTTTCAATTCAAGGAGTTAATCGAATTGGAAATTCTGTAGCAGCAACAGCTTCGATGACCTTGCCAACACCACCGGCTGCGCCAACGGTAAGGCGAGCAACAACGGGTAGCGGATTTATCCAAGTAGTTTGGGCCGCACCAGCAAGCGATGGCGGTATGGCACTAACTGGCTATGTCGCTAAGGCAATGGTCCGTGGGACAAATCAAGTAGTAGCCGAGTGTACAACCATTGGAACCAGTTGCGACTTGATGGTTACGGGCACTGAATTTGATTTTGACTTTGCAGTTTGGTCTATGAACCGAGTTGGAATGAGTAGCAGTTCCAACATCTTAAGTCCAAAGCGACCTTCAGTTTCACCGACACCGACACCGACACCAACTCGCATGCCGACTCCGACACCAACACCGACACCGACACCAACTCGCATGCCGACTCCGACTCCGACACCAACACCGACACCGACACGATCACCGGTTACTAATCAGGGTGCAAATTTGATCATTTGGGATTCGAGGCAACCAATGTACCTTCCATCGGGTGCACAGATTGAGCTTCAGCAAGGAGCAACTATGGCCTGGAGTAACGGCGAACAGGTTGATGTCAATTTAGTAGCAGCCGGCACGAGTGTGCTTCAACTTTCGGCCGGAGGTGGCGTTGTTCTTCAAATACAGTCGCTGCACTCGTCTGGACAACCAATGGACGTTTCAGCAACTGGCATGCTTCAGGTTTATCAAAACCGCACCATTCGAATTGCTGGAACTGGTTTTGCGCCTAATTCGTACGCAACCATTTGGATTTTCTCCAAAGAAACAAAACTAGGCGAAGTTATGACGGATGCTACTGGTTCCTTCGTCCAAGCATTCCCAATTACTGCTGACATTCCACTTGGAGATCACACGATTCAAATCAATGGTGAACATCCTGATGGCTCAGTGCGCACAGTCGCAATGGGTGTAAATGTTCAAGGCGAAGCGTTCGCACCAGCAGAAGAAGTAACGACTGAAGCTTCCGGTCCAACTGAATCAGAATCTGACCAAGCTCTTGGCGTCATCGGCGCAGTTGCTCTCGCATTCCTCGGTGGAATTGGGGTAGGAATCTTGACGTTATCTCAACGGAGAAGAAAGTTATAACGAAAAAAACATAGGTTTCCCGATACCCGTGAAGTATTGGGAAAAAAGGAAGTGGCGCCTCGCGGGAAAGCAAGGCGCCACTTTTGATTTCAAGTTTCTTGACCTGAAAACCACCAGATAATTAGTAAATAAAACGTTAATTTCAGGGATATGCCCCATATAAGGGACAATACATAAGTGAACACTGCAACTTCAGCGATCGACTTAGCTCGATCTGCGCTCCTGGAAACCATCCCTGCCGATCATGTTGGCAAGGCTTTAGATTCTATTGTTGAGCCAACTGAAGATTCATCAGCAACCATCACCAGCTACACCTTTGAATGCACTTCACCTGGTTACCCAGGTTGGTATTGGGAAGTAAGTCTGGTTGACGTTAATGGCCAAGCCGAACTTTCCGTAAGCGAGGTAAACCTCTTGCCAGGTTCATCTGCATTAGTTCCAGAGCAGTGGAAGCCATGGGCAGATCGTGTTGAAGCTGGCGACTTGGGTATTGGCGATTTACTTCCAGTTTCCGAAAACGATGAGCGCCTAACTGCGGGCTTTACAGCACTTGGTGACCTCGAAGAACTATCTGATGATTTAGCTCCTCTTCATCCAGCGCAATGGGAACTTGGCTTAGGTCGCGAAAAAGTTTTAAGCACCGTTGGTTTAGAGCGTGCCGTTGATCGCTGGTTTGAAAAACTAAACGGACCACGTTCTGCGATGGCAAAGTCAGCTCCGGCTAGTTGCGGCTCATGTGGTTTCTTGGTTGCAATTGGCGGTTCAATTGGCCAAGTCTTTGGTGTTTGCGGAAATGAGTTCGGCGCAGCTGATGGCCAGGTTGTGGCAACCACATTTGGCTGTGGCGCGCACTCTTCAGTTCGTGTTGAGCAAGCAACACCAATTCCAGTCGTTGACTTAGTTATTGATGATCGCGCTGATGAACAAAGTGACTCAAGCGATCTACCTGATTATGTTGCTGACGCTATTGAAGAAGACTCCGATGAAGCTGAGGATCGTACCGAAGCA
>JBIIAS010000160.1:0-2798 GCA_044239795.1 Candidatus Nanopelagicales bacterium
TTGCTCAACTGCTGGATCAACGTGAATGATCGCATCGGTGATGCTGGCAGTTAGCGGGCTGACTTCAGTTTCAGTGAATGCATTAACGCCAACGACTGTACGGGCACCTGACTCGATGTTGCGACGATGATTAGCGTGCGAAGCAACTAGCTGGCTCTTTAAGTAACCGGCATCAATTGCTGCCACTACCCCGCCCATGTCGTCAATGCGAGCAATCTCAGCGCGAGCTGCATTCATCAACTCATTAACCTTGGCTTCGATTACTGCTGAGCCATCAAAGATGTCTTCGTATTCGAGCAAGTCTGTTTCAAATGCCAAAACCTGTTGCATTCGCAGTGACCATTGTTGATCCCACGGACGCGGCAAACCTAACGCTTCATTCCATGCTGGCAGCTGAACTGCGCGAGCGCGAGCGGACTTAGACAACGTCACGCCCAACATTTCTATAACCATGCGCTGGACGTTATTTTCTGGCTGACTTTCAGTAAGGCCTAGCGAGTTAACTTGCACGCCATAACGAAACCGGCGCTTCTTTTCATCCGTCACGCCATAACGATTCAGTGTGATCTCATCCCAGAGTTGAGTGAAAGCGCGCATCTTGCAAAGTTCTTCAACAAAGCGCATGCCCGCGTTCACAAAGAATGACATTCGAGCAACCACGTCTGGGAAATCTTCTGGCTTAACTTGGCCAGAATCGCGCACGGCATCTAGAACTGAAATGGCAGTTGATAGTGCAAAAGAAAGTTCTTGAACTGGTGTCGCGCCTGCTTCTTGTAAGTGATACGAGCAGATGTTGATTGGGTTCCACTTAGGCGCGTTCGCAACGCTCCAAGAAATCATGTCCGAGATCAATCGCATTGATTCGGCCGGCGGGAAGATGTAAGTTCCGCGGGATAAGTATTCCTTGATGATGTCGTTTTGTGTGGTGCCAGCTAGCAGCTTTTGGTCTACGCCTTGCTCTTCGGCTGCAATTGCGTAAAGTGCCAACAACCACATCGCTGGGGCGTTAATGGTCATCGAAGTATTCATTTGAGCTAGTGGAATTCCATCTAGCAAGGTGCGCATGTCGCCTAAGTGCGCGATTGGCACACCAACGCGACCAACTTCCCCACGCGCCAAAACTGCATCTGGGTCATAACCGGTCTGAGTAGGCAGATCAAAAGCAATTGAAAGACCAGTTTGGCCTTTAGTTAGGTTCTTTTTGTAAAGCGCATTTGATTCCTTAGGCGAGGAGTGACCCGCGTAGGTGCGCATAACCCAGGGTTTGTCTCTCATGTTTAATCCTGGCGGAACCGATTGATCGCATCGATGTGCTTGGCGCGAAGTTCAGGGTTTGTAACGCCAAGTCCTGGGGCTTCCGCGAGTGCCAAAACGGCAACCTTGCCTTGGTGCAAGTTGTGATGCACTTCGTAAGCAGCCTGACCAGATTCTTCGAGCGTGAAAGTCTTGGAAAGTGTTGGGTGCACAAGTCCTTTGGCAATTAGACGATTGGCTTCGTATGCCTCACGGTAGTTCGCGAAATGAGAACCAACAATGCTCTTTAGGTTCATCCATAAGTAACGGTTGTCGTATTCGTGCATGAACCCACTAGTTGAAGCGCAAGTTACGATCGTGCCACCCTTACGAGCCACGTAAACGCTGGCACCGAAAGTTTCTCGGCCGGGATGTTCAAACACGATGTCAGCGTCATCCCCACTAGTTAGTTCACGGATCTTATTACCCAGGCGCTTCCATTCCTTTGGGTCTTGCGTCTCATCGTCTTTCCAGAACTTGTAACCTTCAACGCTGCGATCAATTACTAACTCAGCACCCATCTTGCGACAGATCTCAGCTTTTTCTGGAGAGGAAACAACGCAAACCGGAATTGCGCCACCATTTAATGCATACTGCGTCGCGTAACTTCCAAGGCCACCAGTTGCGCCCCAAATCAAAACCACATCGCCCTGTTTCATGCCAGCACCATTGCGCGAAACTAATTGACGATACGCAGTTGAGTTAACTAGTCCTGGCGTTGCAGCTTCTTCCCAAGTTAAATGTTCTGGCTTTGGCAGCAATTGATTAGCTTTAACGATTGCAAATTCAGCCAAACCACCGAAGTTCGTTTCAAATCCCCAGATTCGTTGTTCTGGATCAAGCATGGTGTCGTTGTGTCCAAGTGGTGATTCAAGTTCAACACTTAGGCAATGCGCCACAATCCGATCTCCTGGCTTCCAAGTGTTAACACCTGGGCCAACGCGAAGCACAACGCCCGAGGCATCGCTTCCGATGATGTGATACGGCAAATCATGGCGCTTGGCGTCTTCGTGAGTTTTTCCGTAGCGCTCTAGGAAGCCAAAAGTTGAAACTGGCTCAAAGATCGAAGTCCATACTGTGTTGTAGTTAATGCTGGATGCCATAACGGCTATCAATGCTTCACCTGGAGCTAATTCCGGAAATGGCACAGTATCTATATGTAACGACTTGCGTGGATCTTTTTCCTTGGTCGTGAGCCCAGCAAACATTTCAGTTTCATCGCGATGGATTGTGACTGCTTTAAATGAATCAGGCAGCCTTAGGTCAGCGAAATCTTGTGCATTGCCGTGTTCAGTTATTGCTGAAACTACGTTTTTCATGACCTGTCCCAACGCTGATTCGTCCTAATTGAACGATTCTCAAGAGTTTCACGGACCAAGGTTTTTTGCATCCGTATATGGACTGTATCCAAAGTTGGTCAAGATTGGATCCAATTTGTGAAAAGTGCCGAATTTACGGCGTTTTTGTGCCCACTATTTGGACATATAGCTTTCTGGGTCGTACAA
>JBIIAS010000002.1:0-36843 GCA_044239795.1 Candidatus Nanopelagicales bacterium
TTAGCTCGTAATGGCAACAGACTACGACGCCCCGAGAAAGACGGACGAAGAGGAAAACGAGGAAAGTCTCGAAAACCTTAAAGCCCAGCATGCCTCGAAGGTCAGTTCAAGTGTTGATGCCGATGAAGCTGATTTAAATGAGTCACTCGAACTTCCAGGTGCAGACCTATCCGACGAATCAATCACAGTTATGGTCATTCCAAAGCAGGCAGATGAATTTACTTGTTCACGTTGCTTCTTGGTTAACCATCGCAGCACATTGGCTAAAGAAGTAAAAGGTCAGCCAATTTGTAACGACTGCGCTTAAGCAGTCTCCAGAAGTTGCGACTGCGCCTGAGCGGTCTTAGTTTTTTGCTGCGTTTAACGCAGAAATCAATTCATCTGGGTTCCGACTAGAAACTTGCCAGTATGGATGCGGATCTTGAGCATCAGTTACTTCTACGATCACTGTGTTTTTGATTCCACCACGCAATTGGAAGTGTGCATTGGAATTAGCATCAGTTGATCGTGCACGTCGCGATTGATCTTCATCCAGCTTCTGAATCTTGCCAACATATTCAAGTGGTAAACGCGCGCGACCAACTCGAAAATTTAACTCATCAATTTGAATCACAGGAGTGTTAACAACCAAACCAATAGCAACAACAAAAGTTGCAGCAACTCCAACAACTATTCCAAGGTCTGCTCCGTATGCGCGACCATAAGCAATGCCTAGTGAAGCGGTCATGATGAACGCAAAACCCCACTGACCAAGCGAAGGCCAAAGCCGCTCTTGGAATACTGGACTCTTGCCGTCGACACCTTCGGTAGTCATTCAACAACTCACTTTGCGCGTTACAGGTCACTGCATTAAGAGCAACTTATTTGAAACGATACTCTAAAGAACATGGAACGAATTGGTCGAGAGATTCACCCGCTGAGCATTCCAAGCGACGCCGTGACTCCAGAGCGTCACCCAGATGCACCAAAACCAGGTGAATCTATCGCTAGCCATTACCGTAATTGCTTCGGTTGTGGCATTGACCATCCAACCGGTTTACACATGAAAATTGAAGCGGGCGAAGGAATGTCCACTCGCGCAGTTTTCGAAGTGACCCAACATCATCAAGGTGCGCCGGGCATTGCACACGGTGGGATTTTGTCTTTGGCCTTCGACGAGTCACTTGGTGCAACTAACTGGTTGGTTAGAGCGCCAGCAGTAACCGCACACCTAGAAGTTTCTTATCGATTGCCAGTACCGGTAGGCACATTGGTTTACATCGAGGCAACCATGCAGGCAATTAGCGGACGCAAGATTTGGTCAACCGCTGAAGGCAGACTGAACTCTCCAGATGGCCCACTTGCCGTTGAAGCCGGGTCGCTCTACATGCAAGTGCCTGTTGAGCATTTCCTAAAGCATGGCCGCGCAGAAGATATTGCCAAAGCTACAAGTGATGAGAATGCGCTGAGCTATGTGAAGAAGTTAGACATAGCGCCATGAGCCAAGTCAAGATTGAATTTAAGTTGCTCCACGAATTAGCACAAGCGCCTAAGTATGCACATGACGGAGATGCTGGCGCTGATTTAGTTTGTGTCGAAGATGTCACACTCAAGCCTGGGGAGCGTCAGTTAGTTCCAACTGGAGTAGCGATAGCCCTGCCAAAGGGTTACGTAGGGCTAGTGCACCCGCGTTCAGGGTTAGCTAACAAGCATGGGATTGGCATCGTCAATACACCAGGCACCATTGATTCAGGGTATCGCGGAGAGCTCAAAATTTGTTTGATCAATCTAGACCCAAGTGATTCGGTTTCATTGCCAGCTGGAAGCCGCATTGCACAATTAGTCATACAAGAAGTGACAACCGCAAAGTTTGTAGAAGTTCAGAACCTTGATGACACGGAACGTAGCGATCAAGGCTTTGGATCGACAGGCATCTCATCATGACGCAAGGGCCGATTGAGTTTAGTCCTGAAGTGGACACCAGTTCGATGCTCAACCTTGGAGCGGTATTTTTGCCTAATATCCCAGGACTTGAAGTGCATTTAGATTTAGACCCACGTTCTGGAGTTGGTAAATCGATTTCTTTGCACTTGAACATGACTATTGCTGAAGTGCAGATTTTTGCAGCTGCAACAAACGAAGATCTTTGGTCAAGTATGCGCGATGCAATCACATCGGGATTGCGGGAGCAAAAGGTTGATTGCACTGTCGTGATGGGACGTTTCGGAACTGAAATACATGCTGTAATGCCAACTGTCGATCTTGATGGGAATGTTCACGTCCAGCCTGTTCGGTTTGTCGGCGTACGCGGCTCTCGATGGTTGGTGCGCGCAGTCATCAGTGGAGATGGTGCACTACTTGGTGCGAACCATAACGATGTTGCCATCCCAGAAATAGATGATGTCATCTCAAAGTTGATAATCAATCGAGGTGAAGAGCCGTTGCCTCCTGGTGAAAGGCTTGCACTTCTTAGCCCAAGTGAACCGAGTGAGGAATCTGTAAAGCCCAATAACCCTGATTCCAGCAACATGAAGTTTGGGAATTTTCACATCCAGCTCTAAGTGCGGATGAGTAGTTTCTGAAGTTAACTGGCTACAGTTATATGGTGAGCAACGCCAATCCAGATCCAAGCAAGGACTCAGATCCAGCTAATGAAGACGTAATCTCTGAAATCAAAGATGATTCAGCCCTACTAGCTTCAGCTTTAGGTGGCTGGGCAGGCGTAATTGATTCTGGCCTACCGTTCGTAGTCTTCACAATTGCCTACTTGGTTACTGATCGGGATCTAGAATCCACCCTTTATGCCGCTCTTGGAACCGCAGCCGTGCTTGCGCTGTTGCGGTTAGTGCGTCGCCAGTCACTGCAGCAGGTTTTCTCCGGATTAATTGGCATAGGTATCGCGGCATTCTTGGCCCAGCGAACTGGCAACGCAGATAACTTCTTTTTACCTGGAATCATCACCAATGCGGCGTATGCCAGCGTTTGCTTACTAAGTATTGCGGTCCACAAACCATTACTTGGTTATGTGATCGAAGCCATGCGCGGCCGAGATATGTCATGGATTAAAGACCCAGAAGCTCATCGGTTGTTCAGCACTATTACTTGGTTGTGGGCCTTAATCTTTGGAGTTCGGGTAGCAATTATGTTCCCGTTGTATCTATTAGGTCAGACTGCGGCACTTGGCACACTCAAAGTCCTGCTGGGCTATCCATTATTCGCGCTAGGAATTTTCGTAACCTTCAAATTGCTTGCTAAATCTAAGAAGGAAGCCAGCAATGGCTGAAGACGATGTTGTGAAAATTGGCGACATAGTTGACTTGCAGATCGACAAAGTGGCAAACGGTGGATTTTGTATTGCTCGATACAACGGTCAAGTCGTGTTTGTTCGTCACGGCATTCCTGGCGAGATCGTAAAAGCAGAGATAACGGACATCAGCAAGAAGTTTTTACGGGCCGATGTAGTCGAAGTACTAAGTGGTAGCGAACATCGAGTCAGTGCGCCGTGTACGTATGCAGGAGCATGCGGTGGATGCGATTGGCAACACGTAAGCCTTGCGCATCAACGCAGTTTGAAAAGCGAAGTTGTTCGTGAGCAATTAGCGCACTTGGGTGGAATTACCCACGTGAACGGAAAACCACTATCTGAGTTTGAAGTTATTGCACTAAGTCCAAATGAAACTGGATTGCGCTGGCGCACTCGAAATCGTTATGCCCGAATTGGTGATGTTTCTGTGGGCATGAAGATGCCACGTTCGCACACCGTGATTGAAATCGATGATTGCTTAATTGCTGTTGAAGGGTCTGTGCAACTTGCGCAAGAGAAAGTCCACATTGGTCGTGGAGACATCAGCACAGCACTGAGTTCAACCGGTCAGCATGTAGTTGTTGATCAACGTGGTGGACCCTGGCTTGATGAGACTGTCGGTGATCGCAGCTGGCGAATTCATGCAGGTTCGTTTTGGCAAGTGCACAAAGAAGCACCAAAAGTTTTCGTTGACACAGTTCGCCGACTTGCAAATCTCAAGCCAGGGGATAAAGCGCTTGATCTTTATGCAGGCGCCGGATTATTCGCTGCCAGCATCGCTGCGGATGTAACAGAAAAGGGCGAAGTGGTCGCTGTTGAATCTGTAATTGATTCAATGCGAGATGCGCGTCGTTCTTGCAGTGATCTGCCACAGATGGATTTGATTACTGCAGATGTTTCTAAGTGGATTACTCAGATCGATGAGGACTTCGAAGTGGTGATCCTTGATCCACCTCGCGCAGGTGCCGGCCTAGAAGTCGTAACTGAACTTGATCGCATCACAAAGCGCGCAATTGTTTACGTGGCATGCGAACCAAGTGCCCTCGGCCGAGATGCAAAGTATTTAGCCGATGCTGGCTGGTCTATGACTCAATTGGTCGGGCTAGATGCCTTCCCAATGACTGGCCACGTTGAATGCATCGCGCTTTTTGAACGGTTTTAACTACCAGCTGCCGAATTCATAAGTAAATAGGCGTACAATCTATCTTGACGTCAAGATACTTTTAGGAGCTCCGTGAGTAGCCTCAATTCATTCCAGGCCCAATCTGAACTAGTTGTGGGCGGAGAAACCTTCACAATTTATCGTCTTGATGCTTTACCAGGCAGCGAGCGCCTGCCATTTACTCACAAAGTACTGCTTGAGAACTTATTACGCACTGAAGATGGCGCAAACGTAACCGCAGCGCAGATTCAAACACTGGCTAACTGGGATGCCCAAGCCGAACCAACTGATGAAATTCAGTTCACACCTGCTCGGGTAATCATGCAGGACTTCACTGGCGTTCCATGTGTAGTCGATTTAGCAACTATGCGCGAAGCATTTACCGAACTAGGCGGCGATCCAAATCGCATCAACCCGCTGGCTCCTGCCGAACTAGTAATCGATCACTCGGTGATTGCAGATTTCTTTGGTAACAACGAGGCTGAAGCAAAGAACGTTGATCTTGAATACGAACGCAATGGCGAGCGCTACAAGTTCTTGCGTTGGGGCCAAGATGCATTTGATGATTTCAAAGTAGTGCCACCAGGCACTGGAATTGTTCACCAAGTAAATATCGAAGCGCTTGCTCGCGTTGTAATGGTTCGTAACGGCATGGCTTACCCAGATAGCTGTGTTGGAACTGACTCACACACAACCATGGTTAATGGTCTTGGCGTTTTGGGTTGGGGAGTAGGTGGCATCGAAGCTGAAGCCGCAATGCTGGGTCAACCAGTTTCGATGTTGATTCCACGTGTTGTCGGTTTCAAGTTGTTTGGACAAATGCAACCAGGCACAACAGCAACTGATTTAGTTCTGACAATTACTGAAATGCTTCGTAAGCACGGTGTTGTTGGCAAGTTTGTTGAGTTCTACGGCGAAGGCGTTACTGCAGTCTCACTTGCAAATCGCGCAACCATCGGAAACATGAGTCCGGAATACGGATCAACTGCAGCGATCTTCCCAATTGATGAAGAAACATTGAACTACATGCGACTAACTGGTCGACCAGAATCGCAACTTGCACTTGTTAAGGCGTACGCCCAAGAGCAAGGACTATGGCACAACCCAGCAATCGAACCGGTGTATTCCGAGTACATCGAACTTGATTTAGGTTCCGTCACTCCATCAATTGCCGGTCCAAAGCGACCACAAGATCGCGTTGAACTTTCCAATGCTGAAACAGCATTTGAAACTGCTGTTCAGACTTACACCCAAGATCGGAATAAGACAGGAAAAGTTTCACTTAACGGCGAAAACTTTGATGTCGCACACGGTTCAGTTGTGATTGCGGCGATTACTTCTTGCACCAATACTTCCAATCCATCAGTCATGATGGCTGCTGGTTTATTGGCTAAAAAGGCAGTTGAGAAAGGTCTGACTCGTAAACCTTGGGTCAAGACCACATTGGCACCTGGCTCCCAAGTAGTTACTGACTACTACAACAAGTCAGGTCTAACTAAGTACTTAGATGCCCTTGGCTTCAACCTGGTTGGCTATGGCTGCACCACATGTATTGGTAACTCAGGACCAGTTGCACCAGAGATTAGCTCAGCAATTCAAGAAAATGACTTAGCGGCAGTTGCCGTGCTTTCGGGTAATCGTAACTTCGAGGGTCGCATTAACCCTGATGTAAAGATGAATTACTTGGCATCGCCACCGCTAGTTGTTGCGTATGCAATTGCAGGAACTATGGCAATTGATCTTCAGAACGATTCATTAGGCAACGATAAAGATGGCAATCCGGTTTACCTGAAGGACATCTGGCCAAGTGCGCAAGAAGTTGCTGCAGTAATCGATTCATCAATCGATGCTGACATGTTTACTTCTCGCTACAAGGATGTATTTGCTGGCGATGCTCGTTGGCAGAATCTAGACACACCAACTGGCGCAACTTTTGATTGGGACGAGAAGAGCACTTACGTTCGTCGTCCACCTTATTTCGAGAATATGCCAGTTGAACCAGTTCCGGTTACTGATGTAACCGGCGCTCGAGTGCTTGCCAAGCTCGGAGACTCAGTAACTACTGACCACATATCGCCAGCAGGTTCGATTAGAGAAGACAGTCCAGCTGGAAAGTACTTGAAAGAAAATGGTGTCGCAAAGGCAGACTTCAATTCCTATGGATCTCGACGCGGTAACCACGAAGTAATGATCCGTGGCACATTTGCAAACATTCGTTTGCGTAATCAACTGCTTGAAGATGTTGAAGGCGGATTCACCAGAGACTTCACTGCTGAAGGTGCGCCTCAAACTTCAATCTACGAAGCATCAGTTAATGCAGCTAGCAAAAACATTCCAATGATCATCTTGGCTGGCAAAGAATATGGTTCAGGATCTTCCCGAGATTGGGCAGCCAAGGGAACTGCATTACTTGGTGTGCGAGTTGTAATCGCTGAGTCTTACGAAAGAATTCACCGTTCAAACTTGATCGGTATGGGGGTGCTGCCGTTGCAGTACCCAGCAGGTCAAACTGCAGATTCTCTGGGACTAACTGGAACTGAAACTTTTGATGTGACTGGAATTGTTGAGTTAAATGCTGGCAAGACTCCAAGCACAGTTTTAGTGACAGCAACTTCTGCGGATGGAACAGTTAAATCTTTCCAAGCTGTAGTGCGTATCGATACTCCAGGCGAAGCTGATTACTTCCGTCACGGTGGCATCTTGCAGTACGTTCTTCGCTCACTTGCTAAAGCATGAGCAGTTGGCCTGTTGATCTGATTCCAGCCGGAGCTCCTGGCTGGGAACAAAAGGCGAGTGCTTGGTTATTCGATCGTTGTCCATCAGAGTTTCGAACTTATGAAATCTTTCGCACGCACCCGACTGCACTTGGCTATGTTGCAACCTTTCAACTAGAGCATCAAGTTGAAGCGATTAGGGATGCTTATCGCAGCGCCCGAACCACATCGCAATTAGCGCCCGAGGCATTGAGTGAATTGCTAACAACCTTGGAGCACGAAGGTGCGCGACTAGCTCTGGAACTAAGCTCAGCAAATGCCGTTATCGAGGCCTTGAACGCGTCCAAATCCTAGAATCTAGCGGTTTTGTAGCCTCCGGCATCGGGCGTAAATAGCGATACTTCATTAGACTTATGGGACTTACTAGTTGGTTAGGGGAAACACTATGGCATTTTTGCCTAGAATAAATTCCCCTAGTGACTTGCGTGCGTTATCTGCCGAAAACTTAGACGCTTTAGCAGCCGAAATCCGTACCGCACTCGTTGATTATGTAACCAAAACCGGTGGACATCTTGGCCCCAATCTTGGGGTAGTTGAACTAACTTTGGCGCTGCATCGAGTTTTTGATTCGCCAAAGGACCCAATACTTTGGGATACCGGCCACCAGTCATACGTGCACAAAATGGTTACTGGTCGAGCAAATGATTTCGACACTTTGCGACAAGAAGGTGGACTATCGGGCTACCCAAGTCGAGCTGAAAGCATTCACGACGTAATTGAGAACAGTCACGCCTCGACTGCACTTTCATATGCAGATGGAATTGCCAAGGCTTTTGAAATTCATGGTGAATCTGATCGCCATGTCGTTGCAGTTGTCGGTGACGGCGCACTTACAGGTGGCATGACCTGGGAAGCCTTAAACAACATCGCAGATGGATCTGATCGATCCATAATCATTGTTGTTAACGACAATGAGCGATCATATTCACCAACTATCGGTGGCATGGCTCGACACTTAGCTACTTTGCGCACAACAAAGGGCTACGAAGGATTTTTGGACTGGGGTAAGTCTGTATTACAGCGCACTCCTGTGGTTGGTCCTCCTGTGTACAGCGCATTACATGGAATGAAAAAGGGCATCAAAGACTTCGTGGCGCCACAGGGTTTGTTCGAAGATCTTGGACTGAAGTACATCGGACCAATTGATGGCCACAAGATCGCAGACATGGAGTTTGCTTTCCAGCGAGCTCGTGATTTTGGTGGCCCAGTCATTGTGCACGTAATTACGGAAAAGGGTCGCGGTTATCAGCCAGCGGAAACTGATGAAGCTGATCGCTTCCATGCGGTAGGTGTAGTTGATCCTGATACTGGCAAGCCGTTAACGCAGGCCGCAAAGTCTTGGACTTCCGTTTTCTCGCAAGAACTCGTGGCAATTGGTGGCGAACGACAAGATGTAGTTGCAATTACGGCAGCCATGCTTGGGCCAACTGGACTAGATGCATTTGCCGATAAGTTCCCAGATCGCACTTTTGACGTTGGAATTGCCGAGCAGCATGCAGTTACCAGCGCAGTTGGCATGGCTCACGCAGGTTTGCACCCAGTAGTTGCGGTCTATGCGACTTTCTTAAATCGCGCCATTGATCAAGTGATTATGGACGCCGCACTTCATGGTGCCGGCGTAACATTTGCGCTCGATCGTTCCGGTATTACTGGTGATGATGGGGCAAGTCACAATGGCATGTGGGACATGGCATTGCTGCGAGTTGTTCCCGGCTTAGATCTCTACGCTCCACGTGATGGCGCACGATTGATCTCAGCACTACGTACCAGTGTCGACAAGTCTGATCATCCAACCGTGATTCGCTTTTCCAAGGGGGCAATCCCAGCCGACATCCCAGCTGAGCAAGCACTTGGTTTCGCTGATGTATTGAAGCAAGCATCAAATCCTGATGTAACTATCGTTTCGGTTGGCGGAATGGCAACTCAAGCACTTGAAGCTGCCAAGACGCTTCAGGACCATGGCTACTCCGTAGAAGTAATAGATCCAATTCAGGTGCTGCCGGTAGCAAGTGGACTTGTTGACTACCTTTCAAATCGTGAATTAGTCGTAACGATTGAAGATGGTTTAGTTGATGGCGGTATCGGTGAAGCAATTGGAAGCGCACTTCGTGCGGCAAAGGCCGATACCCGAGTGACTTCTCTTGGCATTCCAAAGAAGTTTTTGGATCATGCAACGCGAAAATCAATTTTGAATAAGTTGCAACTTGATGCGCAAGGCATTGCCGAAACGATTGAACAGGGTTTAAAAACTACGGTTCGTTAGATTTGTTCGGTTCAAGACCCCAAATTGCAGTTTCCAAAACTGGACCAACAATATCAATTTGCCATGGGCGTGCGTTGTGATCGGCAAGCACTTGATGCAGACCAGAAACATCTTCGGGCGGGGTCCAAAGAACTCGTCTGATCACATCAGGTGTCATCAAATTCTCAACCGGAAGTCCTAACTTTTCGGCCAGTTGTGAAAGTTGAGCTCGAGCGAATTCAAGTCTTCGCCAAGCTTGTGGGTTTCTTGCTTCCCAATTTCTCGGTGCTGGTGGTCCAGTCACTGGCAATTTCAGTGGAGGCAGTTCGCTATCCGGCAACCCATGAGCTCGTAGCGCGGCAGCAATCCAGGTGCTGGCATGACGCTTAACGTTTCGCAAATGCATAAATGAAAGCGTCTTTAGTTCGGATTCTTTTGAAAGGCCTGAACTGGCCAAGGTAACAATGTGTGAATCCGACAGAATGCGACCAGCAGCGATGTCTTGATCGCGGGCAATCTCATCTCGGGCATGCCACACTTCACGAATCACAGCTAGTTCACGGGCGTTACGGATGACATGCATTCCAGAAGTGCGTCGCCATGGATCTAAACGCTCAATTGGAGCTGTAGTGCGCTTAACATGATCAAACTCTTGCAGTGCCCATTCGTGCTTATCTGCCTCACGAAGCTGTGTCTCCAGCAACTCCCACAACTCAATCAAAAATTCAACATCAAGCGCTGCATAGTTAAGCCAGGATTCTGGCAATGGGCGAGTAGACCAGTCAGCAGCACTGTGTTCTTTAGCTAGTGAATATCCAAGTTGAGTTTCTATCAATGGACCAAGACCTACGCGTGGTAAGCCCAGCAAGCGTCCAGCAAGTTCAGTATCAAACACATTTGCAGTCGGAATAAGTCCCACTTCGGCCAAACAAACCAAATCTTGTGAAGCGGCATGCAATATCCAGTCCACACCAGTTAGTGCTTCTTGCAATGGATTTAAATTAGGAAACAAAATCGGATCAATTAAGTGCGAGCCAGAACCCTGTCTGCGAATTTGTATCAAGTAGGCACGTTGACTGTATTTGAAACCTGATGCGCGCTCGGCATCCAGCGCTACCGGCCCGGTGCCACTTGCGATAGCCGTAGCAAGCCTTGCAAGCTGTTCTGGAGTAGAAACAATCTCTGGCAGACCTTCACGAGGTTCGGTAACTCGTACGCCCTCAACTTCTGGGAGTTCAGCACTCTGGGAGTCCGTCACCTCTGATGGTGACTCAATCTGTTCTGACATAGATAACGTTTAGCGCTTTCGTGAAAGTGCGGTAACACCTTCCGGAAGTGGCGTAAGGCCTGAACTCTTCTCTACAAGAGCCAACCAAGCTTTCATATGCATTGAGAGATCTTCAGTGTCAGGTGACCAGGAAGCTCTAATTTCTAGGTCAGTTTCAGTTGATCGATCTTCTAGACCAGCAAAGGATCGGGAAACTGTACGAGTAACTGTTCCAGAGGCATTATGAAATTGCGCACCAGCATCGTTCAACGCATCAGTTAACCAAGACCAGGCGACTTCGTCGAAAAGATCATCGGTTACGACATCAGATTCGATTGGTGCTCGGACAAAAGAAACCACGCGGAATGTGCCATCCCAGGTCTCTTGACCATCTGGATCGTGCAGAACAATAAATCGACCAACTGCCAATTCTTCATCGTCACCATCAACAGCTTCAACTGCTAAAGCAATACTGTGGGGAGCAAGTCGCTGCGGGGCTGGGACTTCTTCGAGAGAGAATTCTGGACGCAATGCAGGGCTTTGCAAACTATCTAATGCAACCTGCCAAACGTCCACGCTTGAAGCACCCATCCCAGAAGAATTCATTACTTATAAGCATATGAACAATGTTGAAGTTGTTGGCTCAGGCGCGCGGTCAGTTAGACTGTCGGAATGCCGATAATTCTCGCCCTGCTATCCAGTCTGGTCTGGGGCTTAGCCGACTTCTTGGGTGGAACACTCAGCAAGAAACGCAAAGCGATTGCGGTTATCGGCGGTTCGCAATCTTTCGGACTACTTTTCGCAACCACATTGGCCTTGGCGTTCGGCTTGTGGACGTGGGACACCACTGTTTGGATTAACGGAATCATCGCAGGTGCAATGGGCCTGTTGGGTCTTGTTGGTTTTTATACAGCACTTGCTACTGGCCAAATGGGTATTGTTGCGCCAATTTCATCACTAAGCGCAGTTGTGCCAGTAACAATCGGCCTAGTCCAAGGTGAGCGACCAGGCACTTTGCAAGTAGCGGGAATTGTGATTGCACTTATCGGCGTAATTTTGGCAAGTGGTCCAGAGCTCAATGGCAAAGTTGATCCTCGACCTGTCTTCTTGGCGCTCTTTGCTGCAGTATCTTTTGGTTTTTGTGTTTACTTCATGGCCAAGGGTGGACAGATAAATCCCACCATGACAATCACTGCGATGCGCGCAACTCAAGTTGCAATAGTTCTAGTCTTAGCGCTGGCGCTTAGATCTCTTGGTGGACTGATTAAGAAGGACATTCCATTACTAGCAACAATTGGTGCGACTGATGCCGGTGCGAATATCTTGTTCGCGTTCGCAGCATCACTTGGATTACTTTCCGTTGTAGCAGTACTTGGATCGCTTTACCCAATCGTCACCGTGTTACTTGCTTGGTGGATTCACAAAGAACGATTAATACCGGTTCAGTACCTTGGAATTGTCGTTACATTTAGTGGCGTTGCGCTAATTGCGGTCGGTTAGTTTTTATCTTCAATCAGTGTCATCGAAATTGAGTTGATGCAATAACGCAAGTCTGTTGGGGTTTTGTATCCTTCGCCTTCAAATACGTGACCCAAGTGCGAATCGCAAGCAGCACATCTAATTTCAGTTCGAACCATGCCATGTGACATGTCCTTGATTTCAGTTATGGTCTCGGCGGCTAGGGGAGTAAAGAATGATGGCCAGCCACAACCACTGTGGAACTTTGCATCACTTCGGAATAGTTCTACGCCACAAGCGCGACAAGCGTAGATGCCGTTAGTTTCGGTATCGGTGTATTCGCCAATGAAAGGTGCTTCGGTGCCGGATTCGCGCAATACGCGATATTCTTCAGAACTTAACTCAGCTCGCCATTGCTCATCAGACTTAACAACTTTTTCACTCATGGTTAAAGGCTAGAGCAACGGCACACTTCTTGCGAGTGCAAGGCCAGCAGGTGGTAGTTAACTGCGCAACAATCGCTTGAATTCAAAGTCACCTGAAATAGCGCTTCCTGCCTCAACCCAATCAGATGTCTTTGGCAGCGCATCAGCCCATTGCGGCGTGCCACCTACAGTAAGCGGAGAAATTGTTAGGTCATACTCGTCGATTGCATCTGATTTAAGTAACTGAGCAAGCAAACTCGGGCCGCCTTCGCAAGTGACCTTACGTAGCCCAAGTTCAAATAGGTTTGCAATTAAGTTCGTAGCAATTCTTGAGGGATCTTCGTCAGATAGTTGAATCACGTGCGCAATCTTTAAAAGCGCGGCAGAAGGTGTTGTTGTTCCAACATTGAAAACTATGGTTGGTTCTTGACCTCCGTTGAATAGCGGTGAAGTTAAGTCAAATTCCAGACTTGAACTAACCACGGCAAGTCTTGGTGGCTTGCGATCGAGAAAGGCAAACTCGTCACGAGCTTTGGGTTGGCGATAGTTTTCATTTCGTGCTGTGTTGGCACCAACTAAAACCACATCAGATAGCGCGCGAAGAAGTAACAAAAGTTTTAAGTCACTTTCGCCGGTGAGATCTCGAGACGAATCGCTTGGACCAACGAAGTGTCCATCTTGGGAAATGATCATGTTTGCTCGAACCCAATTTTGTGAATCTGATTCGTAATGCGCAGCGATGTCTGGAAGTGATGCCAGCTGTGGGTCCAAAATCAAAAGATTTTCCTGACTTAGTTTTTCGTGATGGTGGTCGATACAGGACTTGAACCTGTGACCTCTTCCATGTCAAGGAAGCGCGCTAGCCAACTGCGCCAATCGACCGTTGTGGAACGGATGTTTAGTTTTTTTACTTCGCTTACTCTTTGTGCACTAACGAGGTGGAGACGGGATTTGAACCCGTGTACAGGGATTTGCAGTCCCTTGCCTCGCCTCTCGGCCACTCCACCGGGGTCGCCCAATGTGAGCTCTTCCGAGCGGATGACGGGATTCGAACCCGCGACCCTCACCTTGGCAAGGTGATGCTCTACCACTGAGCCACATCCGCGTACAGGCTATGCCTGACCCCGTTACCTTAGCCCAATTACGGGATGGGTTCAAAGTCAGCCTGCGAAGGTTCGTAAAGTGGAGGCATGAGTCAGGGCCAAGCAGTTGCTATTTTCGGCGACTTTATGGCGACAAACTTCATTGAAGCAACCACTGATGTCAGCAGATTAGATGATGCAGGCTGGTGGGCAGTAACCCAGACTTTTGAGGGTGATTTTCAGGCCTTCAGATTTAGCGGTCTCGAACCACTTGATTTGAATAAGTTAGCTGAGCTTGGTCACGATCTAAGTCATGAAGCTGTTGACGAGCAGTCATGGACATCGTCAATGTCAATGCCGCAATATGTCGATGCAGTCGAAGGTATCAGACAAGACATTGCACGCGGCTGGGTCTATCAGGCGAATTTATGCAGAGTGCTCAGTGCTCCGTTAGCAAACGACTTGAATGTTGTGGCGTTGTGGAAGCTGTTGTCGGAGCACAATCCCGCTCCTTATCTGAGTGCATTACAAGTGCCAGCTTCGCTGTCTGGTCTAGCTACTGATGTTCGAATTGTTAGCGCTTCACCGGAACTATTTCTATCGCGCAAAAATCAAGTCTTACGATCCAGTCCTATCAAAGGAACGGCGCGCGTAGCCAGTGAGCTACTGGAAAAAGATCAAACAGAAAACATAATGATTGTTGATTTAGTGCGAAATGATCTTGGCCAAGTTTGCCAATCTGGATCAGTTCAGGTTGTTGACCTATTGCGACTGGAAGAACATCCGGGCTTGGTTCATTTAGTTTCGGATGTCGAAGGCACTTTGCCGGGCGGTGTCGGTTGGCAAAAAATCTTTGCCGCACTCACGCCACCAGGCTCAGTTAGTGGAGCTCCAAAGAGCAGTGCGCTCGAAGTAATTCAGCGCCTGGAAACCAGCGTACGCGGAATTTACTGTGGGGGATTCGGTTGGGTTAATGCTGACAACAAGTCTGCGGAACTAGCAGTTGGAATCCGCACCTTTTGGCAGAGCGCTACATCTGACTCAAAGTCTTTGCACTTTGGGACTGGGGCTGGAATTACTTGGGCAAGTGATCCTGAAGGCGAATGGTATGAGACTGAGTTAAAGGCCTCACACTTGTTGTCGATTGCAGCCATGTCCTCAGCTACAAACTTTGCAACCAATGCATAGGTAGGCTTACAGCTATGGCGGTAACTCACTTTTGGATTAACGATGAACTCGTTCCAATTGTGGATGCCAAGGTAAGCGTGCTTGATCATGGATTCACTGTTGCTGATGGCGTATTCGAAACTCTTTTGGTCAAAGACGGAGAAGCTTTTGCCCTTGATCGACATCTAGCCCGCTTAGCCAAATCAGCATCCGGACTTGGAATTTCTATGCCAGATGTTGCTGTTATTTCAAACGGAGTCTCACAAGTCCTAACTACTAATCCAAAAGTAGATTTTGGTCGACTACGAATCACGGTAACGAGTGGCTCTGGTCCACTTGGATCAGATAGAACTTCCGCAGCGCCAACTTTGGTAATCTCACTTGCCGAGCAAGCTGCGTGGCCAGTTAGCACCAAGGTTCTTTTAGTGCCTTGGACTAGAAATGAAAACTCGCCACTTGCTGGATTAAAGACAACTTCATATGCAGAAAATGTCTATGCACTTGATGCAGCGAAGAGCCAAGGCTTCTCTGAGGCAATTTTTTGCGACACCTCGGGACGGCTTTGTGAAGGTACTGGATCAAACATCTTCCTAGTTAAGAATGATCAGATCTTCACTCCATCAGAAGCCAGCGGATTGCTCAGAGGAATCACCAGAGACTTAGTTATTGAATGGGCAAATGAGGCCGGATTTGTGGTCGTCGAGCGAAACGTAGATCCCAAAGAGCTATGGGATGCTGATGAAGTGTTCATAACTTCCTCAACTAGAGACATCCATCCTGTTGCTGAACTAGCCAAGCTAGATAGCGCCGGAAATGTTGTGGATCGCAGGACCATAGTTCCAGGATTAGTAACGGAAAAACTGGGTAATATTTTTGTGACCCAGAGAGCTGAGAAGTTGAATCCATGAAAAGCAATACTCCAGACACTGAGCAGCGTAAGTCCGTTGCTGACCGGATGTATGGCAATTACATGGGGCGTCGAAATTCGGCGAGAAAAAACCGCGCGCTAGATGCAACTTGGCGCGGCATCATTTTGGTCGTGGGGCTCACCTTGGTGGGACTTGGCTTGTTCTTCTTGCTTTTCCCTGGACCCGGCTGGGCGGTAATCATCATCGGTCTAATTATTTTGGCCACGGAATATGCCTGGGCAAAGAGATTGCTTGATCCAGTAAAAGAATTCTCATCTCGGATTGCCAGGTTAGTTGTGAGTGAGGAGTATCGCACCAAGCGCAGCAACGTGATCTTGATTATTACGTTTGTGGTTGTCGCTATTGCATATGCATACTGGGCAAAGTACGGTGCGACTATGCAGGGCTTTGAACCGATCTTGGTTCCGATCGAGAACCTGTTCAATCTCGAAATCTAGTTCAAGGCCCGACTCTCGCCAGCGACCAAATATATGGTCATTTGCTTGCACTCCCATAGACTTTGAGGGTTACCGTATGAAAAGGAACGTTCCGTGCCACAAGTTCTAGTAGGACCTGATCGAATCTCAACTGAGGTCGATGCTGGCGCCTGCGCATATGACGTGGTCGGAGATAAAGCCCGGCAAGTTGTGGTTGCTCGCGTCAATGGCGAAATTGTTGATTTGAGCCATGTGCTGCAAGACGGTGATTCGGTAGATCCAATCCTGATCAGTGACCCAGAAGGACTTTCTGTCCTAAGGCACAGCGTTGCGCACATTGTCGCGCAAGCAACTCAATCGGTATTTGATGACGTAAAGCTTGGCATTGGACCGCCAATCAAAGATGGCTTCTTCTATGACTTTGGTACAACCCGAACATTTACTCCTGACGATCTTGTCACGATTGAAAAGAAGTGCGTCGAAATCATCAACTCGGGACAGAAATTCTCTCGACGCGTTACAAATCGTGAGGCAGCACGCTCCGAGTTGAGTAACGAGCCATTCAAGATTCGGTTACTTGGAGCTGACGAAGACGCCACAGTCATGTCAGAAGATGTAATGGAAGTGGGCGGCGGCGAACTCACGATTTACGACAACATCGATCTTCGCAGTGGTGAGCTTCGCTGGTGCGATTTATGCCGTGGTCCACACGTTCCTGATACTCGTTACATCGATGCTCGAGCCATCAAGTTGATGCGTACTTCAGCTGCATACTGGCTTGGCGATCAAAAGAATGAGTCAATGCAGCGTGTGTATGGAACTGCTTGGCCAACTAAAGATGGTTTGAAGCAGTACTTAACCATGCTGGAAGAAGCCGAGAAGCGCGATCATCGCCGCCTAGGTGTTGATTTAGATCTTTTCTCATTCCCAGACGAAATAGGTTCAGGCCTTGCGGTATTCCATCCAAAGGGCGGAATCATTCGCCGACAGATGGAAGATTATTCGCGCATTCGTCATGAGGATGCCGGTTACCAATTTGTTTACACACCACACATCACTAAAGGTGCGTTGTTTGAACAGTCTGGCCACTTGGATTGGTATCGCGAAGGAATGTTCCCTGCTATGCACCTTGATGAAGAGTTGCATGAAGATGGCACAGTAAAGCGCCAAGGTCAGGACTATTACCTGAAGCCAATGAACTGCCCATTCCATAACTTGATTTACAAGTCACGCGGTCGTTCATATCGCGAGCTTCCACTACGACTTTTCGAATTCGGTTCGGTTTATCGATACGAACGTTCTGGCGTTATTCACGGCTTAACTCGTGTGCGCGGCATGACACAAGACGATGCGCATATTTACTGCACCCCAGAACAAATGGGTGGAGAGCTGCAAAACCTTCTAGGTTTCGTACTGGATCTGTTGCGCGATTATGGTTTGGATGATTTTTATCTAGAGCTTTCAACCCGCAATCCTGAAAAATCAATTGGAACAGAAGCGGAATGGGAGCAAGCAACTGCGGCACTTGCTGAAGCTGCGCAACTATCTGGTCTTGAATTAGTTCCGGACCCAGGTGGCGCAGCCTTCTACGGTCCAAAAATTTCCGTGCAAGCTCGCGATGCAATCGGTAGAACTTGGCAGATGTCAACGATTCAAGTGGACTTCCAGTTGCCACAGCGATTCGAACTTGAATACCAAGCATCTGATGGCACTCGAAGTCGCCCAATTATGATTCACCGAGCGCTGTTTGGCTCAATCGAACGATTCTTTGGCGTATTGCTTGAGCATTACGCAGGTGCATTCCCGCCATGGCTAGCGCCAGTGCAAGTAGTTGGTATCCCAATTGCTGGTGCGCATGTTGATTACTTGGAAGATGTTGCTGCGCAACTTCGGGCTAAAGGCATTCGAGTTGAAGTAGATGGTTCCGACGAGCGAATGCAAAAGAAGATCCGCACCGCACAAACTCAAAAAGTCCCATTTATGTTGATTGCTGGCGACGAAGACATCTCAGCGGGCGCAGTTTCATTCCGATACCGCGATGGCACTCAGGAAAATGCTGTGCCAGTTGCCGACGCGATTAACAAGATCGTCGAGATCGTAACTTCACGCGTTCAAATCTGAGCTAAAGATGTCAACTGATCCGCGCGGACCTCATGCATGGGACCGACTTTGGGCACCGCATCGCAAAGAATACTTGGCCGAAGAGGCTGGAAACTTCGATGCTGATTCATGTCCGTTTTGCATTGCGCAAGAAGTATCGGATTCCGAAGGACTCGTTGTAGTTCGCGGGAATACCAGTTTTGTTGTGATGAACAAGTATCCATACAACAGCGGACACTTATTAGTTTGTACCAACCGACATGTGCCGCTTTACGATCAACTTACGCCTGAAGAAGTTACTGAAGTAGGCGAGCTAACTGCGCAAGCAATGCGAACTCTTCGATTAGTTGCCAAGGCTGATGGATTCAACATCGGATTGAATCAAGGCAACGTGGCAGGTGCTGGTATTGCGGACCACATTCATCAGCACATTGTGCCGCGCTGGGCTGGAGACATTAACTTCATGCCGATAGTTGGTGGAACAAAAGTTTTGCCAGAGTTAATTGAACAAACTCGATTATTGCTCTCAGAAAGTTGGAGCGACTAAGTTAGCGTTCGAGCTCTCGGTTGCAACAGTGCTACCTGGAGTCAAGTTAGATCCATTGATTGCGACCTGATTGGATTCGTGAATCGAAACTGATCTAGAGCCACCGTCAATTTTTTCGAAAAGTGCTGAACCGGTTTCAGGGCCCCACATACGTGCAAAATCTTCAGTAATTGAGATGCCAACGCGCTCGGTTGCTTCGAATGCATCACACGAAGAATCAGGCAAATTTAATACCGGGATCCAGACTGGATTAAGAATTGAAATCCAATTGCTGAATGTGTTAACTCCAACACCATCATCTATCGGTGTAATTGTTACAACATCGGGATGCAGCCACGCAGTTTCCAGTTTGGTCACGCTAATTGGCAATCCAGAAGTGTGATTCTCAAGCGTCGAATCATCCAGGCCAAGATATGCCAGTTGGTCAAATAAGTCTTCGCGCGCCGAGCTTGTAATCGCAATATGTTCTGGATCAGCTGCCTTAGTAACCCATTGTCCGTCAATCAAGGCATGAATTTCGCTAGTGAGAATGTCATAGACACCGGTTAGTGATAGTTCATCGTCAGAATCGATTGGTAGGTAACGCACCAGCAAATCTGGTTCAAGCACGCGACTGGCGATTGCGCACAATTCATCAAAGTCAGCTCGACCATCCACGACGTTGAAAGCCAAGATGTGTCGAGGCAACGTAAGATCGCGCGCGTTAGACCAGAACTCAACAATTTTTGGATCTACACCAGCTGCGCCATCAAGTGAGGCAACAAAAGCATCACAAGATTCCAGGATTCTTGGGTCCGCCTGCGAGGGACGATGCACGATCGCAACTACATGTGGAAACTTCTCAAAAGTAGCGAAAGGGGAGTTGCCTGTTGCTGGCTTTGCTCCGATGTTGGCGTAAACCTGCGCTAGGTCTGAAGTTTCCGAGGTAATTACGTAGATCAAGACGTGCGGATGCCCTGAGTGTGAGCCTTGACTCGGTAACATCGTCATATACCTACGAATAGTATCGGCCATTTGGCAGTAGAGGAATTTATCGTGCTTGATAACGCAAACGCGCGTCGTTCATTAGCACGCTTTATCGATCCAGTGGCTCGGCTAATGCTGCGACTGAAAGTAACACCAGACGGAATTACTTGGTTTGGTTGCGCTGCAACAATCTTCATTTCAGTTGCATTCTTGGCGCAGGGCGATTTCTTGATCGGCGCACTTTTGTTTGGTGCCTTTGGGCTTATCGATCTTTTGGATGGAACTATGGCTCGAATGCTGGGCACAGCCGGTCCATGGGGAGCTTTTTTGGACTCCACGCTGGATCGGATTTCTGATGCAGCCGTGATCTGCGCCTTGATCTATTTCTACATAAACAGTGAGGGCAGCAATAGACAGCTTGCTGTAGTTGCAGGAATCGTTGCCCTAGTCATGAGTTTGATGACGTCATACGCTCGAGCAAAAGCAGAGTCGTTAGACGCGAAGTGCACGGTCGGAATTGCTGAGCGCGCCGAGCGCAACCTATTGATATGGGTCTCACTACTTATCTCAGCGCTCTTTGTTGATGTAATGCCTTACGCACTGACATTACTTGCGGCGTTATCGACAGTTACCGTCATCCAGCGCATCCTGTTTGTTCGAAAGCAGCTGGTGTTGTAAGCGTGAAATCCCGACTTGTTGATTTCGGGTATTGGCTGGGCTGGAATGCACTTTGGATTATGCCTACCCGATGGGCATACTTCCTGTTTAACGCGACAGCAAAAGTTGTCTGGCGCTTGGAGTCCAAACCAATTAAGCAACTGGAGTTGAATCTGGCTCGAGTTCTCGACTGTGAAGTCACCGATCCCAGGATTCGTCCACTCAGCTTAGAAACCATGCAAAGTTACATGCGTTATTACTGTGAAACATTTATGTTGCCCAGATGGACCGACGAACAGTTACTTGGAAAAGTACGCACTGAAGGCTCCGAGAAAGTCATGGACGCTTTAAAAACCGGTGGTGTAGTTTTGGCGCTGCCGCACTTGGCAAATTGGGATTGGGCTGGAGCTTGGGCAGCACGTAGCTTTGGTTCATTGTGCACGGTGGCTGAACGATTAAGGCCAGAAGGTGTCTTTCAAAAATTTTTAAAGGCAAGAACAGATCGCGGAATTACTTTGATGCCACTGTCTGGAGATGGTGGAACGTATGAGTATTTGCGGGAACACGTTAATCAAGGTCGAGTCGTTGCACTACTGAGCGATCGAGATGTTGCAAAAAGTGGCATGAGTAATGAGTTCTTTGGTCACCGCACTTCATTGCCAATTGGTGCTGCGCTACTTGCAATTGATACTGGTAGACCTCTGTTCACTTGTGCACCTTGGTATGACGGAGACAACTTGGTTATTTCATTTGATTCCGAAATTGTGTTTGATCGCATTCCAGTCGAAGGACGCGATCGGGTTCGCTTGGCTCAAGAAGTAACCAAACTTATTGTGACCAATTTTGAGAAGCACATTTCGGCGCATCCAGAAAACTGGCACCAATTACAGCCTGTTTGGCCGGACCTAGTTGCAACAGGTTCAAAAGCATGAGAATCGGAATCGTTTGCCCATACTCATGGGATATCCCAGGCGGCGTTAGTGCGCACGTTGCGGATTTAGCTGAAGCGTTAATTCGCATGGGGCACCATGTGAGCGTGCTAGCACCTGCAGAGTTCGATGAACTGTTACCGGATTATGTTGTGTCAACAGGCAAACCACGTGCAGTTAAATACAACGGTTCGGTTGCACGCCTTAGCTTTGGTCCTATCGCAGCCCGAAAAGTTTCCAAATGGATTGAAGAAGGAGAGTTTGATGTACTCCATGTGCACGAACCACTGGCTCCAAGCCTCTCGGTTTTAGCTTGCTGGGCTGCTAAAGGACCGATTGTTGCAACCTGGCATTCTTCGATGGATAAGTCCCGCATGATGCTGACACTTTCCAAGTTGGCGCAGACTGCAATGGAAAAAGTTTCCGCGCGAATTGCTGTTAGTGAAGCTGCCCGGACAACTCTGATGAGACATGTCGGGGGAGACGCAGTCGTTATTCCAAATGGTGTGGATGTATCGACTTTCGCTAACGCAAAGCCAATGTTTGGTTGGCCTGGAAAAAATCAATCAATCGTGTTTTTAGGTAGAGGCGATGAACCACGAAAAGGATTGTCTGTCTTAGTAGAGGCGTACCCAGAGATTCGACGTCAACATCCAAATGTTCGACTGTTGATTGCTGGGCCAGGAGAGCCAGCAGACACTTTGAAGAAGTTGTCCAAAGAAGATCGAGCAAGTGTGACAGTTCTTGGCATGGTTGCACCGCAAGATAAAGCGAGCGTGCTGGCATCGGGAACAATTTACGTAGCGCCAAATACTGGAGGTGAATCTTTCGGAATTGTTTTGCTTGAAGCCATGGCAAGCGGCACACCAGTAGTTGCTAGTGACTTAGAAGCATTCAAGCGGGTTCTTGATAACGATAAAGCGGGCGTAACTTTCGAGAACGAAAATTCTGATGATTTAGCCAGAGTAGTTTCTGATTTGCTTTCGAATCCAACTAAATGCGCAGAATTAAGCGCTCAGGGAAGGTTGCGGGCTGCTGAGTTTGACTGGTCAGTTGTAGCTGAGCGAATTGTTGATGTGTATGAATCGATTCGAGTTCCGGGCGTGACAGTCGAGCCTGACTTGACGGGACAAATGATCGGACGACTTGGTCGCGGCAGAATAACCCCAGAGATGCGGAGTGATTAATGAATAATCAATCATTTATCTTGATTGCAGGAATCTCGTTCGCCGTTTGGTATTTATCCCATCAAGCTGGCCGACTAGATAGGTTGCATCACCGCATTGAAGTAACTGAGTTGGCTCTACATGGACAACTTGTAAGGCGTGGAGGGATTGTTGCGGAGTTGGCAGCTGTGCCTGGGATTGATCCAGCGCTTTCGGTGCTGTGGGGTCAGGCTGCTCACGAGGCACTAATTCTGCAAGAGGTTTCCTCACCAGAGCGCACTCAAGTCGAAGACGAGTTGACCAGTATCTTGGTTATGACTCTGGATGAGCCTGAGGAAGTCAACGAAATCCGAAGGAACCTTCATGCTTCGGCACTACTTGATGAGTTGGCTCAGGTCTGTGATCGCATCAAAATGAGCCAGCAATTCCATTCTGATGCGGTGCGCGATTGCCTTGAGATCCGTGAACAGTTATTGGTTAGGTTTTTCCGCTTGGCAGGTAGGGCCAAACCGCCAGTCCCAGTGGATTTGGATGTCCAGATTCCACCAGCTTTAGCCGACTAGCAAAAAAGCCCCGGCTCGCTAGACTTGGGGAAACCTAAGAATCTCCTAAAGGATCAACATGGCAACGGATGCAACAAGCACAGGCGTAACTGGCACAACTCGCGTTAAGCGCGGAATGGCCGACATGCTTAAGGGTGGCGTCATCATGGACGTCGTTAACGTAGAGCAAGCCAAAATTGCTGAAGACGCTGGTGCAATCGCAGTAATGGCGCTGGAACGCGTACCTGCAGACATTCGCGCCCAAGGTGGCGTAGCTCGCATGTCAGATCCAGACATGATCGACGAGATTATTAACGCAGTTTCAATCCCAGTTATGGCAAAGGCACGCATTGGCCATTTCGTTGAAGCTCAGGTTATTCAAAGTCTTGGTGTTGATTACATCGACGAATCAGAAGTTTTGACTCCAGCTGACTACATCAATCACATCGACAAATGGGCATTCACTGTTCCTTTCGTGTGTGGAGCGACAAATCTTGGCGAAGCACTTCGTCGCATCAATGAAGGTGCCGCAATGATTCGCTCTAAGGGCGAAGCTGGTACCGGTGACGTATCAAATGCAACTGGTCACATCCGCACAATTAAGGGTGAGATTCGTCGACTATCTTCGATGAGCAAAGACGAGCTTTATGTTGCTGCAAAGGAACTACAGGCACCTTACGAATTGGTTTGTGAAGTTGCTGAAAAGGGTGCGCTACCTGTTGTGCTTTTCACTGCTGGTGGTATTGCTACTCCTGCTGACGCTGCAATGATGATGCAACTTGGAGCTGACGGTGTGTTCGTTGGTTCCGGCATCTTCAAGTCTGGCGATCCAGTAAAGCGCGCTAATGCAATCGTGCAGGCAACACTTCACTTTGATAATCCAGATGAGATTGCAAAGGCATCACGCGGCCTAGGTGAAGCAATGGTTGGAATCAACGTTGCAGACATTCCCGTGCCACATCGCCTGGCTGAGCGCGGCTGGTAGTTGCCATGTCCCCAGTAATTGGGGTTCTCGCAATCCAAGGTGACGTGCGGGAACACGCACGTTGTCTAGAGCAGCTCGAAGTTGATGTAAGGCTAGTTAAAACTGCTGAGCAACTTAAAGGTATTGCCGGATTGGTTATCCCTGGAGGCGAGTCAACAACCATGAGCATTCTGGCCGTTAAGAACAATTTATTTGGACCACTGCGCGAACTGCGAACCCAAATACCGATGTATGGATCTTGTGCCGGACTAATCATGTTGGCTGACTCGATCTCCGATGGGCGAGCAGATCAAGAAACCATTGGCGGATTAAACATCACTGCTAAGCGCAATGCTTTTGGGCGCCAAGTTGATTCGTTTGAAATTGATTTACACATTCCAGCGATAGGTGAGCCGGATTACCACGCAGTGTTCATTCGAGCTCCACTTGTAGAGGCTGCGAGTGATGCGGTCGAGGTCTTGGCAGCGATTCCTGCAGACAAGTCTCTGACCGGTACCGATCAGGTTGTTGCCGTAAGGCAAGATAATCTCATGGCAACGTCTTTCCATCCCGAGATCACTTCAGATTTAAGAATTCATAAGTATTTTGTAGACATGGTGAGGTCAGCATGAGTGGACATTCCAAATGGGCAACCACAAAGCACAAGAAAGCCGTTATCGATTCCCGTCGCGGAAAACTTTTTGCAAAGCTAATCAAAAACATTGAAGTAGCCGCGCGAGTCGGCGGGGGAGATCCAGCTGCGAATCCAACGCTTTACGATGCAATTACTAAGGCTAAAAAGAGCTCAGTTCCAAACGACAACATCGATCGTGCAGTTAAGCGTGGCTCCGGTGTTGAAGCTGGTGGCGCTGATTACCAGACCATCATGTACGAAGGCTATGGCCCAAATGGTGTAGCGCTATTGATTGAATGCCTTTCGGATAATCGCAATCGCGCTGCGTCCGATACTCGCGTTGCAGTCACTCGCAATGGTGGCAACATGGCGGATCCTGGTTCGGTTTCGTACATGTTTGAGCGCAAGGGCGTTGTGATGGTGCCGGAAGGCGCATCAACTGAAGAACAAATCATGGACGCCGTATTAGATGCTGGCGCTGAAGAAGTAAATGATCATGGCGGCAGCATTGAAATCATCAGTGACTCAAAAGATGTTGTTGCAGTCCGACAGGCGCTACAAGCAGCTGGTATTGACTATGAGTCGGCAGAATCAACATTCGTGCCAAACATGACAGTCCCAGTCGATGCCGAAACTGCTCGCAAGGTATTTGCCTTGATCGAAGCCCTTGAAGACGTTGACGATGTCCAGAATGTGTTCACGAATATCGACATCTCAGATGAAGTCTTGGCTCAACTAGCTGACTAAGTTCAGCCACAAAGCAACACTAAATCTGCTATTTGCTACGAATCAAGCCCGAAATCCTTCACTTTTGACCACTTATGGCATAGGCTTTCGAACAGATGTTCGGAGGAAATATGCGGATTTTGGGAATCGACCCAGGTTTAACGCGCTGTGGCGTTGGGATCGTAGATCTCAACAGCAACCGCCGAGCATCCTTCGTAGCCGTTCACGTGATTCGCACGCCAAGTACTAGCGAGTTACCTGTCAGACTTTTTGAGCTAGAAACCGGCTTAACCGAGATGTTCGATAGCTATCAGCCAGATGCGATCGCAATCGAGCGAGTCTTTAGCCAACACAATGTTCGAACTGCCATGGGCACCGCCCAGGCCAGTGCAGTTGCGATGTTAATCGCAGCCCGGAATCAACTGGATGTTGCAATGTACACACCAACTGAAGTTAAGGCTGCAGTTACCGGATATGGACGAGCTGATAAAGCGCAGATCACTTCAATGGTTACACGCTTATTAAATCTTGCTGAGCCACCTAAACCAGCTGACGCTGCCGATGCTCTGGCTTTGGCTCTTTGTCATGCCTGGAAAGGTCATGGCAAAAGTCGAATTGCTGAACACATGGCTAAACAAACAGCGGTTGGTGCCTGATGATTTCGTCTTTGCGTGGTCCAGTTTTAGAAATCAGATTAGATTCACTTGTTGTTGCAGTCGGCGGCGTAGGTATGACTGTTATGTGCTCACCTGACACGATCTCTCAGGCTCGAATCGATCAAGAGATCACGTTGTTTACATCATTGATTGTTCGCGAAGATTCACTAACTTTGTTTGGTTTTGCAAACTCAGAAAATCGAGAAATGTTTGAAGTTGTGCAAGGTGTTTCTGGATTTGGTCCGAAATTAGCATTCACGATTCTTTCTTCGTTACCAGCCGATGAACTTAGAACGGCAATTGGTAATGAAGACGTAGCCCGTTTGAAGCAAACACCTGGTGTTGGTGCCAAGGGTGCTCAGCGCTTAGTTCTAGAACTCAAAGATCGCATTGGCACACCTTCGTCTGGTGCGAAGCGAAGCTCTAGCAAAGAGGCGCAGTGGCAAATCCAAGTTGAACAAGGCTTACTTGGTTTGGGTTGGTCACCACGCGATGCCCAGCGCGCTATTTCTGCAGTGATTGAAGAAGGCGTAACCGATTCCCAAGAAACACCAGAGTTACTTCGTCGCGCCTTACAGATTCTGGCCGGCGCATGAGTGATCGAATGGTGAACCCAGAACTCTCCACTGAAGAACGCGTGGCTGATGCAGCGCTGCGTCCGTCATCACTCGAAGAGTTTGTAGGACAAAAGCGCGTAAAAGATCAGCTGCACTTAGTACTTAGTGCGGCCAAGCAACGCAACGCTAGTGCCGATCACATTTTGCTATCCGGACCTCCGGGACTTGGTAAAACTACTTTGGCCATGATCATTGCAGCTGAGGTTGGAGCGCCACTTCGCATCACAAGCGGTCCAACAATTCAGCACGCTGGAGATTTAGCAAGCATCCTTTCCAGTTTGGTCCCGGGTGAAGTTTTATTCCTGGATGAAATTCATCGCATGTCCAGAGCTGCCGAAGAAATGATGTATTTGGCAATGGAAGATTTCCGAGTCGATGTCATGGTCGGCAAAGGTCCAGGCGCCACTTCAATTCCACTTGAGTTACCACCATTTACTTTGGTTGGCGCAACTACACGCGCGGGAATGTTGCCGGCACCACTGCGCGATCGCTTCGGATTCACAGCCCACTTGGATTATTACGAGCCGATCGAACTTGAATCAATCGTGGTTAGATCTGCAAAGCAATTGGGAATTTCAATCGATGCTGATTCAGCTCGTGAGCTAAGTCGACGATCTAGGGGCACCCCTCGAATTGCAAATCGGCTGTTGCGCAGATCTCGCGATTATGCCCAGGTGCATCATGATGGGAATTTGAATCTAACTCGTACTCAGGCTGCGCTAGAACTCTATGAAGTAGACGACTTAGGGCTGGATCGGCTAGACCGAGCTGTTCTAGTTGCACTCATCGATAAGTTCGGCGGCGGACCCGTGGGGCTATCCACTTTGGCGCTTGCCGTGGGCGAGGAGCCAGAAACCGTTGACACAGTTTGTGAACCGTTCTTGGTTAGAGAGGGCTTCATAACCCGAACTCCGCGAGGCCGCGTTGCAACCCCTGCAGCTTGGTCAGCATTGGGAAGAAAGCCCCCCAGAATGCCTAATCAACTACCTCTTGAGGACTAATGGGCGGTCACCGAGAACGCTCTTTTGCACGCTAAACTTGTCCAGCAACCCGTTTTATGTGACTAATTAGTTTTGTTTCCAATTCGAAAAGGCTTAACAAGTGGCTCAGCATTACCGTCCAGGTCGGTCGTTACTGATTTTTATCATTGGCTTGATCGGATTGATGATTTGGACCTTCCTTCCTGGCGAGCGTCATACGCCCAAACTAGGACTTGACCTTCGCGGTGGAACCCAAGTCATTTTGTCGCCATCCGTGGCAGCCGGTGAAACGTTGTCTCAGGATCAACTGAATCAAACCGTTGCAATCATTCGCCAGCGTGTTGACGGCTTCGGTGTTGCCGAATCCGAGGTGACAATTCAAGGCACCGGAAACGGCGCGAAGATCATCGTGACAATTCCAGGTGAAACGAGCCGAACTGTAGTTGATCAACTTAAGACAACTGCTCAGCTAAATTTCCGTCCAGTGCTTGCTATTGACTTTGGATCTCCGCCACAACCAAGTGCGACCCCAACTCCTACTACAAGTGACGCTGCTAGCCCAAGTGCATCGCCATCGGCGAGCGCTTCGCCATCAGCGAGTGAATCACCGACAGCCAGTGCAACACCTGAGCCAAGTCCAACCCCATCTGTTTCCGTTGCTCCAGAACTACTAGTTCCACCGATTCAATCTCCAGATGGATCAGGGGATTTTGCAGATCGATTCGCAGCCTTGAATTGCGCGGAATCAGAAATTCTTAATGGTTCAACTGATGACCCGGCTCAGTACCTCATTAGTTGTGAAAAAGATGCCTCGGTTAAGTACGCATTGGCACCAGCCGATCTAGTTGGTACTGATATCGAAAGCGCCACTGCAGGTTTGCCACAATCGGGTGGCGGTGGCTGGCAAGTAGATCTTCAGATGACTTCAGAAGGTGCAAAGAAGTTTGCAGACTCAACAACCAAGCTCTCAGCACTCGAATCACCAAATGATCAGTTCGCCATTGTTCTTGATGGGGTAGTTATCAGTGCTCCTTCTGTTAATGAAGCGATTCTTGGTGGCTCTGCAGTTATCTCAGGTTCATTTACTGCTGATGAAGCACGCGCCCTTGCTCAAGTTTTGAAGTATGGCGCGCTGCCAGTGGGACTTGAAGTTGATGAAGTTCAGCAAATTTCCCCAACACTCGGTAACGATCAGCTCAGAGCTGGATTGATTGCCGGTGGCTTCGGTTTGCTTCTAGTTGTTATCTACCTGTTGCTTTACTACCGTGCACTTGGCGTGATCGCCGTAGTGAGTTTGGTTGCGGCCGCAATAATGACGTACTTGGTGTTTGTAATCTTGGGTCGAGGGATTGGATTTACGCTCACTTTGGCTGGTGTAGCCGGTGCCATCGTTTCAATTGGTATCACTGCCGACTCGTTCATCATTTACTTTGAGCGTATTCGTGATGAAATTCGCGAAGGCAAGAGATTACGAGTCGCGATCGACCAAGGCTGGTACCGAGCACGCAGAACCATTTTGGCCGCCGACTTCGTCTCGCTATTGAGCGCGGCAATTTTGTACTACTTGTCTGTAGGTAGCGTTCGAGGTTTCGCATTCACACTAGGTCTTATCACTTTTGTCGACTTGGCAGTCGCGTTCTTGTTCACGCGCTCGCTGGTCACAAAGCTTGGAAACTCGAAGTGGATGAATAAAGGCTCAGCCTGGACTGGAGTTTCACCAACCCGACTTGGGGTAAAAAGCTCAACATCGGAGGTTAACTAATGGCTAGTTTGAGTGAACTAGGTAATAGCCTCTACCGCGGCGACGTTTCCTACAACATTGTTGGGCGGCGCAAAGCTTGGTATTTGGTATCAGCGATTCTGCTTATTCTTTCGATTGCAACTCTTGGAGTTCGCGGATTGAATCTTGGTATTGAATTCAAGGGTGGCGCGGAGTTCTCGGTGCCACTAACTGTGGCCAATGATGAATCCGTTTCGCAGGCTCGTGAAACAGTTCTGGCAGCAGGCGAGACACCATCAACCATCACGATTATTGGTGGCGACACGATTCGAATCCAGACACCAGCATTGTCTACTGACGCCTCAAATGCGTTGAGTGCTGCCTTAGCTGAATCATTTGCTGTCGAGGAAGCGAACATCAAGGTCCAGCTTGTTGGGCCAAGTTGGGGCGATGAGGTAACGCAGAACGCTATCCGAGCTTTGATTGTTTTCTTGGTTTTGGTTGCGATCTTCCTTTCCATCTACTTTGAATGGCAAATGGCAATTGCAGCTTTGGTTGCATTGGCTCACGACGTTCTGATTACCGTAGGCATCTATGCGTTAAGCGGATTCGAGGTAACCCCGGCTAGCGTCATTGGTTTCTTGACGATTCTCGGCTATTCGCTCTATGACACTGTGGTGGTTTTCGACAAGGTTAAAGAAAATACCAAGGGTATTCACGGCGGATCTCGCACTACCTACAGCGAAGCTGCAAACCTAGCTTTGAACCAGACTCTGGTACGAAGCATAAATACTTCGATCGTGGCGTTGCTTCCTGTGCTTTCGATTCTGGTTGTAGGTGTGTCACTACTGGGCGTTGGCACACTAAACGACTTGGCATTGGCGCTCTTTGTGGGCATGCTCGTGGGAACGTTCTCATCTATCTTCATCGCAACACCTTTCTTGTGTCAGATGAAGGAAAAGGCTCCAGAAAACATTGCGTTAGCCAATCGAGTTAAGGCTCGTCGCAAGAGTGGTGACGCCGGAAACGACATCAAGCTTGAGGTTTCGGTTGGTGCTCCAATTGTTTCGTCCGCAGGACCAAGACAGCAACAGGTCAAGAAAACGCGCTCTCGTAGAAACGGAAAGTAAGGCAACATGGATCGCGCTGGAGTCACCGCTTTAATTGCTGAGATTCCCGATTATCCACTGCCTGGAGTTGTCTTCAAAGACGTAACTCCGATTTCTGCAGATCCAGATGCTGCTCACTGGGTCAACAGCGAGATCGCCACACGTTTTAATGAATCAGGCATTACTCACATAGTTGGTGTTGAAGCGCGTGGATTTATCCTGGGAGCATCATTAGCAGCCCACATGCACCTTGGGTTTGTACCCATTCGTAAAAGTGGCAAACTGCCACGAGCAACCTACCGTGCTGAATACGAACTCGAATATGGCGCGGACTCGATCGAGATTCATCAAGATGCCCTGACCAATAACGACCGCGTGCTTATCGTTGATGATGTGCTGGCTACTGGTGGCACAGCCTGTGCAGCAATTGACTTGATTCAAGAGTGTGGCGCTGAAGTAATGGGAATCGCAGTACTTCTAGATCTTGCATTTCTCGGTGGCAGCGCAAAAGTTGCCAGTCGAGACTCGAGAATTGACGTCTTCGCCGTCCTGTAGTTTTCCAAATAGAATGTGGGTAACTAGGGAGGCGTTATGACAACTGAATTGTCAGCTAACTTGCCTCTTGCCCTAGCAGAGCGGTTCCCGCAAGGCATAGAAACTCCAGTCCCGGATCAATTGCGCGAAGTCCTGGATACCTTGCATAAATTTCACCCTGGAAGCGACGAATCCGAAATCATTCGGGCCTATCAAACTGCGGACTACCTACACCGCGCTCAGAATCGCAAGTCTGGCGAACAATACATAACTCACCCAATAGCGGTGGCTGGAATGTTGGCTGAACTTGGTATGACATCTCCAACTATCATTGCCGCCCTGCTACATGACACTGTTGAAGATACTGAATACGACTTGGAACATTTACGACTTGACTTCGGTGATGAAGTTGCCGGATTAGTCGATGGAGTTACCAAGCTAGACAAAGTTAAGTATGGTCAAGCATCTGCTTCAGAAACTGTTCGCAAGATGGTTGTGGCTATGGCTCGGGACATCCGAGTTTTGGTTATCAAGTTAGTAGACCGTCAGCACAACATGCGCACTCTTTCATTCTTGTCCGCTGAAAAGCAGGAGCAGAAGGCCCGTGAGACATTAGAAATCTACGCACCGTTAGCTCACCGACTGGGCATGAACTCAGTTAAGTGGGAATTAGAGGATTTAGCCTTTGCATCGCTTTACCCAAAGATGAGCGATGAGATTGCACGGTTAGTTGCGCAGCGCGCACCCGCTCGTGACGAGAGCCTTAAGACAATTGTTGATTTAGTCGATGCGGATCTGGTTGACAATGAAGTGAAGGCAACAGTTAGTGGCCGACCGAAGCATTTTTATAGCATCTATCAAAAAATGATTGTTCGAGGTCGTGACTTCGATGACATCTACGACTTGATCGGCGTGCGAATCTTGGTTGATAGCGTCCAAGACTGCTACGCAACCTTGGGAATCATTCACAATCGTTGGAACCCAGTGCCAGGAAGATTTAAAGATTACATCGCGATGCCGAAATTCACGATGTACCAGTCATTGCACACCACGGTCATTGGTCCAAATGGCAAGCCAGTCGAATTTCAAATTCGAACTCAAGAGATGCACCGAGCTGCTGAGTATGGTGTGGCATCTCATTGGCGTTACAAGCAGGACAAGGTCGCAGGTAAAGATGGACCAGATGATCTTGGCTGGGTTCGCCAGCTTTTGGATTGGCAGCGGGAAACTGCAGATCCAGGGGAGTTCCTGGACTCACTGCGCGACGACTTAGGTGCTGCTGAAGTTTATGTGTTCACACCAAAGGGTGAAGTAATGGCACTTCCCGCAGGAAGTACACCGATTGACTTTGCTTACAGCGTGCACACTGAAGTCGGAAATAGATGCGTTGGATCGCGAATTAATGGCAAACTTGCACCACTAGACACCAAGTTAGCCAACGGTGACAACGTAGAGATCATCACCAATAAGTCAGACACCGCAGGCCCATCGCGAGACTGGATCAACATAGTTGCAAGTGCTCGCGCTAAGTCCAAGATCAAAGCATGGTTCTCGAAAGAGCGTCGGGAAGAGGCAATTGAGACTGGCAAGGAAGCCATAGTCCGAGCCATGAAGAAGGGCGGAGTTCCGCTTAGATTGCTTACCAACAGCATGCTCAACACGCTTGCCTTGGAGTCCAACTACGCAGATGTAAGTTCGCTCTACGCCGCGGTTGGTGAAGGTCATTTAGGTGCCCAAACAGTTGTAACAAGGCTGACTGCATCTCTTGGTGGCGACGAAGGCTTGATTGAAGATGCTTCAGAGCAGGTTCTGCCTAGTCGCGTTGCCAACCGTCGCGATGCAAAGCCTGATCCAGGCATCACAGTGATCGGAGCCGACGATACTTGGGTTAAGTTGTCGCGTTGCTGCACTCCAGTGCCAGGCGATGAGGTGCTTGGTTTCGTAACTCGTGGCTCAGGGATTTCAGTACACCGAACTGATTGCGTGAATGCGGATGATTTGAGAACACAACCAGAACGATTGGTTGAAGTAGCTTGGACGCCAGGCAAGAGCAGCATTTTCCTTGTCAATATCCAAGTTGAAGCGCTTGATCGAGCTCGATTACTTTCGGATGTAACTCGAGCGCTATCAGATCAACACGTCAACATTTTGAATGCATCGGTAACTACAACAAAAGACCGAGTTGCTATTTCACGTTTTACATTTGAGATGGGGGATCCATCCCATTTAAATCAAGTGTTGCGGGCCGTGAAGGGTATCGACGGCGTTTACGACGTTTATCGCGTCTGATTTAGGTTTAGCCTAAAGTCGCAGCACCAGAGCGTGCAGCTTCTAGCAGGCCTTGGGCTTGGGCAATCTGGGCCTCTAACTTTGATACGTCTGCTGATTTACCAGCTGTTGCAGCAGCAGCTTTTTGCTTCTCAAGTTTGGCAATGCTGGCTTCAAATGAGTTAACAAGTGAGTTGGCACGATCCACAACTTCTGGCTTGGAGCGGTGCCACTGCTCTTCTTGAACCTTGCGAATCGCATCTTCAACAGCCTTTAGTCGGCGCTCTACCTTGTCCTTGTCGTTACGCGGTACGTGCCCAGCTTTTTCCCAAGCTTCTTGGATCTCGCGAAGTGCAGCCTTCGCTGAATCAACGTTAGTAATTGGCAGTAATGCCTCTGCCTTTTTAAGTAGCTCAAGTTTTACTTCAAGATTCTTGGTGAATTCTTCGTCACGCACCGAGTTGGCGGCATTGCGATTAGCAAAGAATTTGTCTTGTGCAGCCTTGAACTCTGCCCAGAGTTTCTCTTCTTGACCCTTGGCAGCGCGAGCAGTTGCTTTCCATTCGTCCATAAGCTTCTTATAGGCCGTTGTTGTGTTGGCCCATTCAGTCGAGCTTGCTAACTCATCAGCCTTCTTGATCAATGACTTCTTGGCGTTAACTGCTTCGGTGCGTCCAGCATCCAGGGTGGAAAAGTACGCACGTCGAGCCTTGTCGAAAGCGGATCGAGCGTGACTAAAGCGCTTCCAAAGCTCTTGTTCTTTAGCGCGATCAGCATTTGGAAGTTTCTTCCATTGATCTAGCAATTCTTTGTACTTCTCGCCAGTAACTTTCCAAGCATTTGAATTAGCCATGGACTCAGCGAGGGCAACAATTTCTTCACGCTTTGCTAGTGCTGCGGCCTTGGCCTCGGCCTTCTTTGCGCTAGCTGCTGCCTTGTGTGCTTCAAAACCAGCCAGCAATGACTCTTTACCGGCGCGAATCTTGTCGAAGTCACCAAGCAGGTTCGGACTTTCTAATGTCTTATCAATGCGCTCAATAAGAGCAGTGATGGATTCAACGTTGCTTTTGCCATCTTTCAGGCGTGCGGCAGCAAGTTCAATCTCAGAAATCAGGTCGTGATAGCGCTTGGTAAAGAAAGCCAAACCTTCGTTTGGTTCACCAGCTGCGTACTGACCAATCTTGGTGGCGCCCGAAGGACCATTTAGGAATACATTTCCTTCGTCATCTACATAGCCAAACTCGTTAGTTGTTGTCATGACGTGTCCTTTTGTTCGGGTCCCATTTGGGCTCTTGGGGTGCCATCCAATTATGGCGTAGTTGAAGCCTTGCTAATTACGACTGCTTGAGACGGAAGACCATCCGAAGATCCATCCAAAACCCCAGCGGATGCAACGTTATCTAGAACATCTAGGCCTTCAGTGATTTGTCCCCAGACTGAGTAGTTGGGCGGCAACGGCGAATCTTGGTAAACCAAGAAGAACTGGCTGCCATTGGTATTTGGGCCACTGTTGGCCATAGCAACAGTGCCGCGTGGGTAAACATAAGTTCCATCGGCTCCTGCAGCTGGCAAATTCTCATCATCAAAATCGAAACCTGGACCGCCTGTGCCATCACCAGCAGGATCACCACACTGAAGAACGAAGATGCCTTGCGTGGTCAAGCGATGACACGAAGTGTTGTTGTAGAAACCCTGGTTAGCTAACCAAGCAATTGTTCCAACAGTCTTGGGAGCATTTTCATCTGCAGCAAACTTAATTTCGCCACAGTTTGTTTCAATATTGAATTCACTAGCAGTTGGCAGGTCAGAAGTTACGCTGCCATAAGTTATGTTGTCCGCGCGGACTACGCCAGGTTCTTGGCAACCCGGAATCGGAGCATTTGTTGAGATCGAAACTGGCTCTGGAGTTTCTGGTGCACTAGAAGAAGGCTCAGCAACGATTTGGTCAGTCTGGTTTTGGTAGGTAACGAAACCTATGGTGCCAATGAATAGCAAACCCAAAACCACAGCGCTTATGAAACGATTCCGAACCCTGCGGTGGGCGCGTCGTTCTTGCTGCCGAGCAAACTTGGCTCTGGCTAGTTCACGTTCTCGTTTTGAAGGCACAATTCATCATTCTACGGTGCCCTAGATATGAGCAAATTCGCGGTAGCCTAGGGGAAATCCAAGTAACAGGTGCGTGATTATGTTAATCAAGAGTTTCGGAGCAGGCCCATGGCAAACGAATTGTTATGTCATTGCGCCTAGTGCCAATTCGGAATGCATCATCATCGATCCAGGCCTAGGTAGCGCCCCAGGGATCAAGGAAATCATCTCCGAACACAATCTAAAGCCGATTGCCACAATGTTGACGCACGGTCACATCGATCACATGTGGTCAATATTCCCAGTAGCAACTGGTTACGGAATCCCTGCCTACATCCACGGATCTGATCGATTCCTCCTAAATGACCCAGGTGCTGGCGTTTCCATTGAGACCAAGAATGCTCTGATGGAAATGATGGCCAGCGATGATGTGTTTGCTGAACCTGAAGACACCAGAGAAGTTACTGATCACATGACAATGGAACTTGCTGGACTTAAGTTCACTGTGCTGCACGCGCCTGGTCACACACAAGGATCAATCCTTTTTGATTTCGAAGGCGACGTGAATAACGTGTTCACTGGTGACGTCCTTTTTGCAGGTGCTATTGGTCGTACCGATTTACCCGGTAGCTCGCCAGCTGACATGGATACTTCACTGCGCGATGTGGTTTTGAATTTGCCTGATTCTTCTTTGGTATTCCCAGGTCACGGTCCAGCTAGCAACATGACAGTTGAAAAAAGCAATAACGAATACTTGCTGCGAGTTGCAAAAGGTCTAAGCGCAATATGACCGAACTCTTTAAGGCTCCAAAAGGAACCTACGACGTAACGCCTCCGTTTTCCGCGCTGTGGCTAAAAGTTCGCGACTCACTTTCAGCGCCTCCAAAAAATTCTGGCTACGGATATATAGAAACACCGATTTTCGAAGATACAGCCCTTTTTGTTCGTGGTGTTGGTGAATCTACTGATGTGGTTTCCAAAGAGATGTACACCTTTGAAGACAAAGGTGGCCGCAGCTTGACCTTAAAGCCAGAAGGTACCGCTGGCGTACTTCGCGCAATGTTAGAAAATCGAATGGATCGGGGAGCGCTACCTGCAAAGGTTTGGTACACCGGTCCGCACTTTAGATACGAACAGCCTCAGTCAGGTCGTTATCGCCAGCACACTCAAGTGGGCGTAGAAACGATCGGATCATCAGATCCCGCACTTGATGCCGAAGTTATTTGGATGGCTCATCACGCGCAACGAAACATTCTGGGACTTAAGCAAGTTCGAATTTTGGTTAACTCACTTGGCTGCCATGAATGTCGACCTGGCTATCGAAAGTTATTAGTTGAGTTTTTGAACAAGTGCGATTTGGACGAAGCTACTAGAGCTAGGGCAGAGATTAATCCACTGCGCGTCCTCGATGACAAGCGTCAAGCCGTCCAAGATCAAT
>JBIIAS010000041.1:0-10544 GCA_044239795.1 Candidatus Nanopelagicales bacterium
GTCCAAGCTTTGGGTGAAGTGCAGCTGCTTGATCCAAGATGTGCATGGCTGATGATGAATCCAAAGTGATTTCATTTACTCCTGCGGCAGCGCGTGCTGCAGCAAAAAATCTAACGGTTACAGCCACGAACTACTCACTATTTACTAACCACCAATGGCTGACATTGGTCGGGCTGGCTGAATGAAGCTCGGATCATTAATTCCATGTCCTGGCAGTTTTGCCAAAACGGTTTTGCCAAATCGAGATGCAATCTCTGCGCGCTTTTCTTCGTCAGTTCCATCAGATTCACGAAGCACTAAACGCAGATCCATTTCGCTGGTTGCAAAGAGGCAGGAACGCAATTGCCCATCAGAAGTTAACCGAAGTCGGTCACATGAACCACAGAACGGTCGAGTAACACTTGCAATGATTCCAACCGTCTCAGGTCCACCATTAATCAAGAATTCTTCTGCTGGCGCTGAACCACGGGCTTCAACTGGTGTTAGTGAGAAAACTGGATTCAAGGCATGGAATACATCATCAGCGGTAACCATGGTGGAACGATCCCAAATGCCGCCAGCATCAAGTGGCATTTGTTCGATGAAACGAAGTTTGAAGCCTTCATCGAGAGCCCACTTGAGTAAGCCAACAGCTTCATCATCATTAACACCAGGCATTAGAACTGTGTTGATTTTGATTGGGGTTAAGTCGGCGTCACGCGCAGCCTTTAATCCCTTTAGAACATCATCGAAACGATCGCGATAAGTCATCGACTTAAAGCGCTCTGCGCTTAATGTGTCTAGCGATACGTTTACTCGCTCTAAGCCAGCATCTTTAAGTGGCTGAGCAAGTGCAGCTAAACGAATTCCATTCGTTGTTAGTGACAGTTTTGGTGGCTTAGGCAAACTATTTATTCTTGCCACAATTTCTACTATGTCTGGTCGAAGTAATGGCTCGCCACCAGTTAAACGAACTTCATCAATTCCTGCATCAATACCAACTTCAAGAATTGTCATCAATTCATCAGTGGTCAACAAATCTTCAGTTGGCATCCAGGCAGCAAAGTCATGTGGCATGCAATATGTGCAACGCAAGTTACAACGGTCTGTTAACGAAACGCGGATGTCGCGATGAACGCGTCCGAAAGTGTCAATTAACTTGCTCATGCGCAGTTCACCCATTCATCTGTGCCATCTGCAAAAACCTGATGTTTCCAGATAGGAATTTGTGCTTTGACTTCATCAACTAATGCGCCACAGGCATCGAATGCCGCTTTGCGGTGTTTTGCGGCGACGGCAGCGACTAATGCTGCTTCCCCGATTGCAATGTCACCATGACGATGCGCTACTGCCACACTCAAAACGTCATATTGTTTTGCGATTTGGTCAGCTACTTTTTCTAATAGAGCCTGCGCGGATGGATGTGCCTCGTATGAAAGCGACAAAACGTCGCGACCATGATCGTTATCTCGCACATCACCGGAAAATGTAACGACAGCACCCGAAGTATTGGAGCGCACCAAAGCAGCCAGATCTGAAACTGAGATCAGATCTGTGGTCACAAAAGCCCGAGCGACGTTCGACATACCTTTATTATCGGGGGGTTTTGCGGATTGCGATAGCGCAAGCCTGTATTCAATGGGTTTTAGGCGCTATCCATCTCGCATTGTGAAAATCTAGAACAATAGAGGGATGAGTTCCGGTCCTGAGTTCGAAGTCACCTGGGAGCAAGCGCGGCAGTTAGCGCACCAGAGCGCTTCACCAAGTACTTCAGTGACCCTGCCTTTGCATGATGCATCAGGTCACGTACTTTCCGAAGACGTTCTTGCCTTAGGTGACATGCCACCATTTGCTGCTTCCCGAATTGATGGATGGGCAGTTAGCGGTCCCGGTCCTTGGACGCGAGTAGGCGACGCTCTTGCAGGCCACGAATTTGTTGAAGCTCTTGCTGCTGGAGAATGCGTGCACATTGCAACCGGCGCAGTTATGCCAAATGGCGCAACTGCATCATTGAAGGATGAAGAAAGTAGCATCGACGATGACAAAGTAATAGCAATCGATGGCGCCGCTGGATTACTGGATACCAGTGGTGCTCTTCCTTACTTTCACGACGTCAGGCCAAGTGGTTACGAGGCAAAGACTGGCGACGTATTGATTCCAAAAGGAACAAAACTTACGCCTGCGATCATCGGTGTTGCTGCTGCTGCTGGACACGATGAGTTAACAGTGTTTAAGAAACTTGTTATCGACGTTTTGATTTTTGGTGACGAGCTTCTAAGTTCTGGGCCATCACGAGATGGAAAAGTCAGAGACTCGCTTGGTCCACAGCTTCCACTTTGGATTGACTACATCGGAGCTGAGTTAAACGAAGTGAAGCTCGTGGCCGACACTCTTGAAGATCACTTCGATGCAATCTCAAAATCAAAAGCGGATCTAATTATTACAACCGGTGGAACTGCTGCCGGGCCAGTTGATCATTTGCATAACGCAATCGTTGACGCTGGTGGCAGCTTCATTATTGATGCTGTGTTAGTTAGACCTGGATACCACCAGTTGATGGCAAAGATCGGCGCTCAACACTTAATCGGTTTACCTGGCAATCCACAATCAGCAGTGATCGGATTACTGAGTTTGGCTGTTCCATTTGTTGCGGGTGCCAATGGGCAGCCACTACCTGAACTTGAAAGCTGCCAGATGAGCACAGCTCTTAAGGGTCCTGCTCGGGAGGTTCGCCTCGCACTGTGTTCCATTGAGTCAAATATTGCGACACCACTTGAGCACTTGGATTCATCTATGCTGCGAGGGTTTGTGAAGGCTGATGGTTACGCAGTGTTGCCACCTGGTGGAGCGGACGCTGGTCAGATAGTGCCGTGGCTCAATCTGCCTTAGGGTTATGCAAAGCAGACAAATCACCATTTAGTATCAGGTCTAGTTATTCGCCTTAAACATAGGACAGTCTCTTGAAAGAAGTACTTGACGATTTAATCGCCGCCTACAACTCAGGCGATACAACAGCTATGGCAACTGTGGTTCGCACTTGGCGATCAGCCCCACGTCCAGCTGGAGCCTCGATGTTGGTTAACGCAGCAGGTGAAGCAGTTGGCTCAGTTAGTGGCGGTTGCATTGAAGGCGCTGTTTATGAAATGGCTGGCGAAGTAATTGCAGACGGTGTTCCCCAGTTTGAAAAGTATGGAATTAGCAATGATGACGCGTTCGCAGTTGGTCTAACTTGTGGCGGAATCCTTGAAGTTTTTGTTGAGCAAATCTCAAAGGAAACCTGGCCAGAACTTCCTGATCTTTACGCCAGCGTGCAAGCGGATCAACCAGTTGCTGTTGCAACGGTTGTGAATGGCACCGCTCATGTGGGTAAGCACCTAGTTGTTTGGCCGGATCGAACTGCTGGCGACTTGGGCAGCGATCGCCTTAACTCTGCAGTTGGCGCCGACGTGCTTGGACTTTTGGAATCTGGAACTACTGGCTTCTTGCATTACGGATCTGATGGCGAACGTCTTGAAGGCGATCTAGAAATTTTTGTTTCAACTTTTGCACCAAAGCCTCGAATGCTTGTGTTTGGAGCAATTGATTTTGCAGCCGCAGTAGCAAAAGCTGGCAAGTTTTTAGGTTTCCACGTAACGGTTTGTGATGCACGTGAAGTATTTGCGACCAAGAAGCGTTTCCCTGATGCTGATGAAGTTATTAATGATTGGCCACACCGCTGGTTGGCTACCCAAGAAATTGATTCTCGAACTGTGATCTGCATTTTGACCCACGATCCTAAATTTGATGTACCAGTTGTCATTGAGGCGCTCAAGACAAAAGCCGCTTACATCGGTGCCATGGGTTCACGCAAGACTCATGATGATCGAGTGGCTCGACTAATTGAAGCTGGCGTAGATCCAGAAGATCTAAAGCGAGTTAAATCCCCTATCGGCCTAGATCTTGGAGCGCGCACTCCAGAAGAAACTGCGATCTCGATTTTGGCTGAAGTGATTCAGGATCGTTGGGGCGGCTCTGGAAAGAACCTGGCACAAACAGATGGCACGATTCATCCCGGTGCACCGCGATGACAACTGCTGGGTTAGTTCTAGCTGCTGGTGAAGGTAAGCGCTTTGGCGGACCAAAAGCTCCTTATGTTCACAATGGTGAGCGACTAGTCGATCGCGCAGTTTCGGTTTTAGCTAATGCCGGATGTAATCCAGTCTTCGTAGTTCTTGGAGCCTGGCTTGGTGAAGTCCCTGGCGCAACGGTGTTAGAAAACAAAGATTGGCCAACGGGAATGGGTTCGTCGCTGCAAGTTGGCCTAACTCATCTGAACTCTGAAGCCGACATTGATGAAGTAGTTGTTTCATTAGTTGATCTACCTGGTCTAACTTCAGAAGCAGTGGCCCGAATCGTTAATACGCCCGGAGAAATCGTGGTCGCTGCCTACGATACAAAGCGCGGTCACCCTGTAAAGTTTGATATTTCAACCTGGCCGGAACTAATCAAGAGTGCATCTGGAGATCAAGGTGCGCGTTCATACATCGCTGAACACCCTGAGCAGATTGTGTTGGTAGAAGTAGGCGATGTTGCAACTGGTGATGACATGGATGTTAGGCCATCTGTCTAAGAATTAAGTAAAACTTTTATTGGTGCTGATGACCGATTGTTGGAAAATCACCAAATGAAATTGGTCCAGCCAGAAACAAAATTCCTACTGCTGCTACCGCAGAAACTAATCCAATTGAGCGGGCAACAAGCACACGATTTCCCGAAATGAATTCGGCAATCATGACAAGAGTGATTCCAACCATCAGCCACGGCGTGGTCGGCATGATTGCATATGCTGCAACCATTAGTGGGCCGCACGCAACAAAGCAGGTCCAGCCAGTGCGAAATCCAAATGACAAGTTATTCTCACTGGTCTTCATGCAATTCAAAACAGCATTCTCGTGTTTGCGCGAAAATTGATATACGCCAGCCAGTGCCAAAAGAACTACCGATACATACCGATGATCGAATGCATGTAGCGCGGACATGGCCAGCCCAATCGGAACACTTAACGCGACCCATACGGCTAAAAAGCTGACCACGCTAATCAACACGAATCCAAAGCTCTTTCTAGTGCGCGCTGCCAGAATCAAGGCCAACGGACCCATCATCCAAACTGACATTCTGGCCCACTCTTGTATGAGTTCCAGTGTCGACATCGAGTGCATAACAGCCAACTCTAGAGGTGGCTGTCCTGAATGTCCTGTGGTTCCTGACTGCTGGCTTGAGTTTGCACTAAATTAAGGGAATCAGCCCAAGAACTGGAGCCCTCATGGAAAACTCACTGCCGCGATTACTTACCGGAGATGTTGTCGGTCAGGTAGATGCAACTCAAGTTCCTAGGTATGCCGGCTTGGGAACTTTCGCTCGCCTGCCATTCATCGATGAAGTTTCAGATGTAGATGTTGCGTTAGTTGGTATTCCATTTGATACCGGAGTTAGTTACCGACCTGGGGCTCGATTTGGTCCAAGTCATGTGCGGGAATCTTCGCGCTTACTTCGACCATTCAATCCTGCCGGAAGCAAGTCGCCGTTTGCTTCTCAGCAAGTAGCTGATGCTGGAGATATTGCTGCCAATCCATTTCACATTGAAGAGGCCATTGCCCAGATCGAGCGTGGCTCCAGAGATCTGCACGAACGCGCAAAACGATTGATCACCATTGGTGGCGATCACACCATTGCTTTGCCATTACTTCGGACTATGGCCGCAAAGCATGGGCCGATTAGCGTGGTGCACTTTGATGCCCACCTCGATACTTGGGATTCCTACTTTGGTGAGGACTACACGCATGGCACCCCATTTAGACGCGCATCTGAAGAAGGGCTGATTGATAAAGAAGGTTCGATGCACGTTGGCATTCGTGGCCCGCTTTACTCCGCCAAAGATCTAGACCAAGACAAGAGTTTAGGTTTTGAAATCTTTTCCTCGATTGAATTCGAAGACATCGGACCACAGGGGGCGATCGACAAGATTCGCCAGCGAGTTCAAGACCGACCAATGTATGTATCTATTGATATCGATGTTTTAGATCCTTCGCACGCACCTGGCACAGGCACCCCAGAAGCAGGCGGCCTAACCAGTCGAGAATTGCTAAAGGTGATTCGCTCGTTTGGTGACATGAACATTGTTGGAGCGGATGTTGTGGAAGTTGCGCCGGCTTACGATCACGCTCAGATGACAGGTATTGCAGCTTCGCATGTGATTTATGACTTGCTCAGCGTTATGGCGCCGTCATAACGTTTGTCGTTTTAATCCAGAATTCTTAATCTAGAAAAGCGTCGAAGGCGTCGTAACCCGTTGCATTAAGTTGCCATGGGTTTGTACGTTCCCAGTTCTGTGCCAGATCCAGCAATAAATCTTCGCGGTATCGAGCTGCGGTAATCTGCAATGCACCCGGCAGCCCACTGCTCATTAGTGGAAGCGGTAACGAGATAGCTGGGTGGCCAGTTATGTTTTGCAGTGCCGTTGAGTAACTTTCCGGTGGGGAAAGTGCGGCTGGCGAATCTGGGGACAATCGACCATCAGCAAACCAACCAATTTCGGCCACAGTTGGCGTTAACAAAATCGCATTACCAGCTAATAGCTCATCCATTACGCGAACATATTCAAATCTGCGGCGGCGCGCTTCGATGTATTCATCCAAGTCAGCGTTCATACCTTGCGTGAAAAACTCTTGGCTAGCTGGATGCAGAAGATCAAAGTTTTCAACCACCCAATCTCGTCCGAGTGAAACCAAATGTTCAGCAGTTGCTGTGGTGAACCAATCCAGATCTGGGTCTGCTGAACCAAACAGTGAACCAGGATCTATCCAATTAACTTGCAGATTTAACTGACCGCTGAGTTCTGCAACTGCGCCCCTAAAAACCTGCTCTAGTTCAACAGGTAAGTCACCAAAATCTGAAGTTCTGGTGGCTGCATAGATCTTTGTTGGCGTTTGGTTCTGGAAATTCAAGTATTCAGTTGGACTTAAACCAACTTGTCCAGTTGGATCCCCTGGTACGGCACCTGCGATAACTGACATCAGTAGGCGCAAGTCACTGACGGTGGTGGCAAATGGTCCTTCAGTTGAATAATCAATCCAATCTTGGGTTGGCCAACGGCCGATGACTCCGTTTGATGGCTTCAATCCAACTAGTCCGCAAAATGCAGCAGGAATTCGAATCGATCCCCCACCATCAGTTGCTGTCGCAATTGGTACGGAACCTGCACTCAAGGCAGTAGCCGATCCACCACTTGATCCACCAGGCGATAGTTCAAGATTCCATGGATTGTGGGTGACTCCGGTTGACCGATTAGCCGTGTATCCCTCGATTGCAAATTCCGGAAGCGTAGTTTTGCCAACAACGATTGCCCCAGCAGCCTTTAGTCGAGCCACGACGGTTCCGTCTGCAACTTCTGGTGGGGCATCAGCTAATGCAAGACTGCCTTTGCGAGTTGGTAATCCAGCCACATGTTCTAAATCTTTTACTAGAACGGGGACTCCAGACAAAGGTCCTGGCATTGAATGATTGGCTGCAGTTTCGAGGGCGGCTTCAGGGCAATGTTGCGCCATGTAATTGAGCGTGGCGTTACTTGATTCAATATTTTGCAAAGCTCTGGTTACCGTTTGAGTAGGCGTTAAGTTACCCGCATTCACTGCTTGGGCAATTCGTGAGATAGGTCCACTCATATATGACTCCAACTAAGTATCTGCCTTTGACTTTAGTGCAAGATTAGTGCACGCATATCTGGGCATAATGGAAACATGAAATCAAAGTTTTCGGGAGCCTTAATCATCCTGCTGGCCTTAACAGCCTGTAGCAGTCAAAGTCCAGATGATGCAGTTACATCTAGTAACGTGCCTGCGCCAAGTAGTACACCTTCCGAATTCCCGACTGCGCCGTCGGCAACTGCTTTGGCGGTAGCTGCTGAAGTTATTGGGATGCCTGAAGAACTAGCGATCCAAACCATTGAGGGCATCAGTAGTGAGCAGTTAACTGCAAGAGTAGTTCGCAGAGACGATGAGAATTACGCCGTCACCGAGGATTACAGTCTTTCTCGGATCAATCTGGAAATCGATGCCGGTATTGTCACAAAAGCTTTCATTGGTTAAGAAACCTGATTAAGCAAGCAATCCAGCAACGAAATCTTTAGCATCAAACGGCGCTAAATCATCCGGTCCTTCACCTAGACCAACTAATTTCACTGGCACTCCTAAGGCGTCTTGGATTGCCACGATGATGCCACCCTTAGCTGTGCCATCGAGTTTGCTCAAAACTACACCAGTTACTGGAACAACTTCACTAAAGACTTTTGCTTGAGTTAACCCATTTTGTCCAGTTGTGGCATCAATAACTAGAAGCACCTCATCTACACCGCCGAGTTTCCCAGCGACGCGATAAACCTTGCCTAGCTCGTCCATTAGACCTTGTTTAGTGTGCAATCTGCCTGCAGTATCAATCAACACAACGTCCACTTGTTGCTCAAGACCAGCGGTAACAGATTCGAATGCAACCGCGGCTGGATCGCTACCTTCGACACCCCTGACAACTGGAACGCCAACACGATCGCCCCAGGTTGTTAACTGCTCAGCTGCAGCAGCGCGGAAGGTATCTGCTGCGCCAAGAAGAATGTCTTTATCTTGTGCCGAAAGCATTCGCGCAAGCTTGCCGGTAGTTGTGGTTTTTCCAGTGCCGTTTACGCCGACGGTCAATACAACAGCTGGTCTATCTGAATGACGCTCTACATGCATTGTTCGATCAAAGCCACCATCAACTAACTTGATTAGTTCAGTCTTAGCAATTTCGTGCAATTCTTCAGGAGAGCTTGCGCCAGATTTCTTAACGGCATTCTTTAGCGTCTCAACAATTCCAGTTGCTGCGCTCACACCTAAATCAGCCATGATCAAGGTGTCTTCTAAGTCTTGCCAGGCATCATCGCTGATTGTTGAGCCTGAAAATGTTTGCCTGAAGACTTGGCCGAGACTTCCTTGCGAACGCCCAAGGCGTTCTCGCAACTTGAGCTTTCGGCCTTCCATGGATTCTGGAACATCTACTGGAACTTGCTTTGAGTCAATCGTGCCGGGGATTTCACTTTCGGTGGTCTCGGTTGCACTAATCAGAGGCGCTTCGACGGGCTCAACAGGAGCTTGAACAGATGCTTGCGAAACTTTAGTTTCAACCTTCGGTGTTGGAGCACTTTGGCTCTTGCTGCCAGATTTCCTTGTTAAGGCAATTGCCAAAACAACGCCAACAATGGCAAGTGCGATAAAGATCGAAATGACTAATGAGGATTGGTTCATCGATTAGTCCTTTGAATTAGGAATTGTTTGCCATTTGCGCATCAGCACGCTGCTCTGGGTTGTCATGATCATCGTGAGTGATGCGCTGACTAATCACCTGAGTAACACCATCGCCACGCATCGAAACACCGTAAAGCGCATCTGCAATTTCCATAGTGCGCTTCTGGTGAGTAATGATCAAGAGCTGTGAGTTCTCGCGTAGCTCAGCCAAGATTTCCAGCAAACGTCCAAGGTTTACATCATCAAGTGCGGCTTCAACTTCGTCGAGGATGTAGAACGGACTTGGACGCGACTTGAATAGTGCCACCAAGAACGCAACTGCTGTTAGGGATTGCTCACCACCAGAAAGCAGAGACAAGCGCTTGTAAGTTTTGCCAGGTGGTCGGGCTTCAATTTCAACGCCTGAGTTAAGCAGATCGTTTGGCTCAGTCAGGATCATGCGAGCCTCACCGCCTGGGAACAAGCGTGAGAACACAGTCATGAACTCACGAGAGGTATCTTCGTATGCCTGTGAGAACACTTCTTGTACGCGAGCATCAACGTCGCGAATAACGCTCATCAAGTCATTGCGTGATTTGCGAAGATCTTCAAGTTGTTCGCCTAAGAACTTGTGACGTTCTTCCAAGGCTGAGAATTCTTCAAGTGCAAGTGGATTGACCTTGCCAAGCAATGCCAGCGAACGTTCTGCAGCAGCTAAACGAGATTCTTGCTGGGTACGAACGTATAGGTATGGCTCTGGTTCTGGATCATCTGGATTAACCTCATCCCCTGGTGCTGGTGGTGAAGGTGGCACCAATACATCTGGGCCGTACTCAGCGAGCAATTCGTCTGGGCCAACACCGTAATCTTCGATGGACTTGTTTTCCATGGCTTCGATGCGAAGTCTTTGTTCTGCTCTTGCAACCTCATCACGGTGTACCGAGTCAGTTAGGACTTCAAGTTCGGCAGTTAGTTCACGGATGCGCTCACGAATCTTGCGAACTTCAGCTTCTTCGGTTTGGCGAGTAGCAACCGCTTGCTCACGCTCAAACTGTGCCAAGGCAACTGACTGAGTCAATAGTTCAAGTGCGGTTTCAGATGCAACTACTACGGCCTTTGCAACTTGTGCTTCTCGGCGACGGCGTTCTCGTAGTTCAATCGCACGAGCGCGAGCGGTGCGCTCAAGATTTGCGGAATGCTCAAGTTGTTCTGCCTGAGTGCCAAGTGCCCGCACGCGTTCTTCACCAGTGCGAACTGTGAGTCGAACATTAAGTT
>JBIIAS010000161.1:0-2708 GCA_044239795.1 Candidatus Nanopelagicales bacterium
TGCGTCCTGCGTACGGGGTGTTTCGGCTTGCACTTACAGTCTTTCGTGCGTCTACTTCTTGACTTGCACGGGGATCAAAAATCACCAAGTTTGCTGGTGAGCCCACTTCGATTGGCTGGCCCTGCGTAGTTACCCGGCCGATCAGAGCTGGCGCTACTGACATTCGATCAGCAACCGCAGCCCAATTCATTAGCCCGGTCTGAACCATAGTTTCGTAGACCACACTTAAAGCACTTTCTAGGCCAGTCATGCCAAAAGCGGCTGCAGTCCATTCGCAATCTTTGTCTTCGGACGGATGTGGCGCATGATCCGTTGCCACGATGTTGATCGTGCCATCAGCTAATCCGGCGCGAACCGCTTCAACGTCTGCTTTAGTGCGAAGCGGTGGGTTCACCTTGAAGATCGGATCATAAGATTCGACGACATCGTCGGTGAAGTACAAGTGATGTGGAGTTACCTCTGCAGTGACATTGATCCCGCGAGATTTAGCCCATCGAATGATCTCAACGCTTCCAGCGGTTGATAGATGGCAAACGTGCAATCTCGAACCAACATGATGTGCAAGCAATACGTCGCGCGCAATGATTGCCTCTTCAGCAACTGCTGGCCAACCGGCAAGACCTAACTTGCCTGAGATGACGCCTTCATTCATTTGCGCGCCTTCAGTCAATCTTGGTTCTTGCGCATGCTGAGCAACTACGCCATCAAATGCCTTGACGTACTCAAGTGCCCGACGCATCAACGCGGCATCGTGAACACACTTTCCATCATCACTGAACACTCGAACAGCGGCAGCACTATCAGCCATTGCACCTAACTCGGCAAGTGCAATTCCTTCAAGTCCCATTGTGACGGCGCCAACTGGGCGAACATCTACTAATCCCGCTTCTTGTCCGAGTCGCCAAACTTGTTCTACAACACCTGCAGTGTCAGCAACCGGATTGGTGTTTGCCATGGCATGGACTGCAGTAAAGCCACCCATTGCTGCGGCGCGACTTCCAGATTGAACTGTTTCGGCATCCTCGCGACCGGGTTCGCGCAAATGAGTGTGTAGATCAACTAGTCCTGGCAAGGCAATGCAGCCTGAACCATCTACGGATTGGTCAGCAGTTAAACCTTTACCAATTTCAGCGATCACACCATCTTTGACAACAATGTCAGTTGGTTTGCCGTCCAGAATTGCGACGTCTTTGATTACATAACTTGTCATAGCACTGCTTGCCACTACATTGACTCCGATCCACCGAGAATTAAGTACAGGACAGCCATGCGCACGCTTACGCCGTTGGCAACTTGTTCGACAATCACCGAGCGCTGGGAATCGGCTACATCTGCGGAAATTTCCATGCCGCGGTTCATTGGACCAGGGTGCATAACTACTGCTGATTCAGAAAGTCGATTCATTCGCGTCACATTCAAGCCGTAGCGATTGCTGTATTCGTGAGCATTTGGGAAGTAAGCCGCATTCATGCGCTCGCGCTGGACGCGAAGCATCATTACTGCGTCGGAACCTTCAAGGGAGGCATCTAGGTCATATGAGACATCGCAATCCCAGTCTTCAACGCCATACGGCAGCAAGGTTGGTGGCGCGACTAAACGAACTTTGGCACCGAGAGTATTGAGTAACAGCACGTTTGATCGAGCTACTCGGCTATGAAGCACATCGCCAACAATCGTGACATTTACTCCCTTTAAGTCGCCCTCACCATTGCGAAGGTGGTTGCGAAGTGTGAAGGCATCCAACAGTGCTTGCGTTGGATGTTCGTGTGTGCCGTCTCCAGCATTCACAACTCCCCCGGAAATCCATCCCGCATTTGCTAAGCGATGTGGAGCACCACTGCTGTTATGACGAATCACAACTGCATCAGCGCCCATGGCTTCCAGAGTCAGCGCAGTATCTTTTAGGCTTTCACCTTTAGAAACGCTCGAACCCTTGGCAGAGAAGTTGATAACATCTGCGCTTAACCGCTTAGCAGCAGCTTCAAATGAAATTCGGGTTCGCGTTGAATCTTCATAGAAAAGATTTACAACAGTGCGGCCACGCAATGGTGGAAGTTTGCCAACACCTTGTTCGGTGGCTGCTGCAAGTTGCTTGGCAGTATCCAAAACTAGGATTGCGTCTTCGTAGCTTAGATCAGATGCGCTGAGGAGATGCTTCACGATTCACGCTCAATTCGAACTTCGTCGACACCATCGTGCTCAACCAAGTTGACTTGAACTTTTTCAGCACGAGACGTTGGCAAGTTTTTGCCAACGTAATCAGCACGAATTGGAAGTTCGCGATGGCCGCGATCTACCAAGACTGCGAGCTGAACAAGTTGCGGTCGGCCATGTTCCGAGATTGCATCAAGCGCCGCTCTGATAGTTCGGCCAGAGAAAAGAACATCGTCAACCAAGATCACTAAGCGACCTTCGATGCCTTCTGGTGGGATCGTGGTTGGCAGCAACGCGCGAGCGGGACGGGAGCGAAGATCATCACGGTACATCGTGATGTCAATTGCTCCGACCGATACTGGGTTGCCTTGAATTTTTGAAATCTTTTCGCCAAGTCGAGTGGCAAGTGATGCACCTCGAGTTGGAATTCCCATCAAAGTTAAGTTGGTGGCACTCTGAGTGCGCTCAACAATTTCATGAGCTAAACGGGTGAGGGCGCGAGATATATCGCTGGAATCTAGGACTACGTGTCCTTGTGGCTCAAAGTCGTGCGT
>JBIIAS010000042.1:0-10498 GCA_044239795.1 Candidatus Nanopelagicales bacterium
CATCAATTCACGCCGCAAAAGGTCTGGAATGGGAAGCGGTTTTCATCGCTGGAGTTAGTGAAGGCTTACTACCGATTTCTCACGCCACAACTGCGACTGAATTCAATGAGGAACGTCGACTGCTTTATGTTGCTATGACGCGAGCCAAAACTCATTTGAGTATTTCTTGGGCAAAGTCTCGCCATACCGACGGTAAGGGATATCGCGAACAGTCAACGCTGCTTCGTGACCTAAAGTTTTAGCTTTTAACTTCCTCAGCAAAACCTGGGACCCATTGCGAGAATTCATCTCGAACCGAGAACTCTGATTCAAGTTGGCATAGAACCCCGATACTGCCCAGCCAAACTCGGTGAATCATTACGTAGTTTGGCGGCAGATTAATCTTCATGCCAATTGACCAGTCTGCATTTCGCGGATCGCTGGTTCGTTCAAACTGCTCGCGAATCCATTCGCGATTGTGCTTAAAGACTGGAACTTGAGCTGGCTCAGTAAACGGTCCGAGGTAATCAAGTAGGGATTGTGGATCTAACTCAATACCTGGACGAATGAATCCTTCTTCGCGCAATCCAGCAACTACTGATTCAGAGTCGCCAACCAAGGCAATTTTTAACAAAGTTCCCATTGCAGGCGGCAGACCATCAGGCAGGTCTGCAGTGGCTCCGAAATCAAGAATCGCTAGTCGACCATCTGGCATTACTTTGAAGTTTCCAGGGTGTGGGTCTGCGTGCAGCAATCCAACTTGGCTTGGTCCGGAAAGCAAGAATCGCAGGTACATCTTTCCAAAGTGATCACGCTCTTCTTGCGTGCCAGATTCAATCAAGCGAGCAAGTGATTTGCCTTCGACCCATTCGGTAACGATCACGTTCTCGGCGGCAGCTAGTACGTGTGGGATGAAGTAATCCGGGTGACCATCGAATCCAACGGCAAACTTTCGTTGCACTTTGGATTCGTGAAGGTAATCAAGTTCCTCGGCTACACAATCGGTAAGTTCGCGCAAGATCGCTCGAACGTCAATGCCTGGGAAGAAGCCGGCGAACAATCTTCCGAAACGAGAAAGTTGCTGCAGATCAGCTAGCAGTGCACCCGATGCACCTGGATATTGAATCTTTACCGCAACATCGCGACCGTCATGCCAAACTGCACGATGGACTTGTCCGATTGAAGCGGCTGCAGCTGGTTCGTCATCAAATGAAGTAAATCGTTCGCGCCAGTTTTCCCCGAGCGACTCTCGTAGCACTTGGTGTACAGATTCGATCGCCATTGGTGGGGCAGAATCCTGCAACTTGGTAAGGGATTCTCGGTATGGACCGGCTACGTCATCAGGAAGTACCGATTCAAAGACGCTCAGAGCCTGTCCCAGCTTCATTGCGCCACCCTTGAGTTCGCCAAGGACGCTAAAGATTTGTTCAGCAGTCTTTGCCTGTGCTTGCGCAGTGGCATCTTGAGCAGACATTCCGCCTAAGCGCTTACCCAGACCAAGGGCACGGCGGCCAGCATGGCGAATCGGCAGTGCCGCAATCCGCGCACTTCGAGTCATGCCACTTTGGGATAAATCGCTCACACCCAATTGTCAGGCAGTTAAGTCCCATCGGCATCCGCAGGAGGGGTGAAAGAACGTGGGATAGGTCTCAACGGCATCCAAGCTCTTGCCCAGTTTGAGGAGATATGAGTCAGCTGATTCGACCCCGTCCACCCAATCTGAAATCAATCGGGTTACTTCCATTGCTGTTTTCATGACGATTGAGATCCCCGCACTGTCGAGAACTGGGCTTTGGGACACTTGCAGATCAATAATTGGCCACTGCGGATCCTGATCACATCGATGCAAATGCAAGCAGCGTAGACAAGGAGTTTTGCCCGGTTCAATTACTGAGCTGATCAAGCTCGCATTAGTGCTGGTGGCAGCAAACAGATGAGCAGTGTCTGTGGCAACGAATTGATCTGCACTGGTTGCCGAAATCCATGGGAAATCTGCTCGCTGATCGGGGAGCAGCACTTCGATTTTCCGATGGGATCTAAACCTCAAGGAGTTCTTGTGAGCAGAAGCGCCTCGAATCATTCGCTCAACTAGAGACTTAGCAACAATATCTCGCCTGTTTCCAATATCTATTCGAGATGCACCCCATGGCGTTAAATCAGATTCACTAATCAGCGTGGAATCGTGAACCGTGATGTTGGGAAAGCCAGTGCTTACAAGGATTAGGCACACAGTCATACCAAGTCGACCGGCACCACGAATCGAAATCTCACAACCGATTCGCTGGTTGATCAGTTCTAAATCACCTGAGGTTTCGCGAGCTAGATTAAGGCGCTGAATCTCAGTTACCGGGTTTTGGTGATCATGTGTGGCGGCGATTGGACCAGGCTCAACTAATCCAAGTTCAATCAGTTGAGTTAGAAAGTTTTCACTTGAAGGCAAATCATGTCCTGCATCAACTAATTGCTTGCAAATTTCCGAAGTTGAATTGGCACCGGTAAGCAATCGTGCGATGGTTAGCCCAACTTTCTTGTCTACAACTAGCGCTGAACTTGGATTGATGCCGATTTGAATTTGAGAATGGCTGCGCTCATAGAGTCGAACTCCGGGCCCTAACTTTGGATTAGACATTTTCATTTCGCAAGTTTGCGGTTATCACCTTGTGTAGAAAAACTGCATTCCACAAAGTGTTTGTGTTACTTTCCGCAGCAGTTTTTAGGGTGCTAATTCGTGATAATCACCAAGTGAAAATTATTAATTTAGACATATGCACCATGGGGATAAAACTATTTTCTTTCCACATTCAGTGGACAATGTAATGCCTGATAAATGGCTATATTCACACGGTCACAATCCAACTATCCCCAAGTTGTTCACTAGTAATCCCCAGATAACTTGGCATCTATCCCCAGTTAGTCCCCAACCTTGTCCACAGCAAAATTCAATAGTTGTTCATTTACGTTGCATTAGTGCGTTACTTGCGCGTAAGTTTCACGAGTTGAAGCTCTCGAGATAACGAGCCGACATTCGCAAGGGGAAGGCGAGTGGTCGAGCACGCGGCTCGAGAGCTTCATCATTTTTGCCAGGCGACTGGGCTAGCCTGAGTTCTGTGACCGGACCAAATCAGCCATCGCTCTTCGATCCCGAAGATGCTGCAGGCACCGATTTCACAAACGAGTCCGTGGAATTCGTTTACCAAAGAACTGACTTAACAAAAGTTGAAGTAAAGCGCAGCAAGCGAGCAAAACGAAACGTAACGGCCTATCGTGACAACGATAAAACCGTCGTCACAGTGCCAACTAGAATGGCAAAGCGTGATGTTGACGCTTATGTTGTTGAACTGGTCAATCGCCTCGATGACCGAGACGAACGAACTAGTTCGCAGGAGGCATTAGAGCAGCGGGCTCGATTACTTTCCCGCAAGTATCTGGGTCAAGATCTTTTCGAAACCCACAAGGTTCCTGTGAAAATTCGCTGGGTTACAAATCAAAATTCTCGTTGGGGTTCTTGCACACCAGATGAAGGAACAATTCGACTCTCACATCGAATGCAACGAATGCCAGATTATGTAATTGATTCAGTAATTGTGCATGAGTTGATTCACTTACTGGTCACTGATCACAGCCCAGCTTTTTATGAACTTATGAACAAGTTTCCTCAGCATGAAAAAGCGAAAGCCTATTTGGATGGCTATTCACACGCTCAGCAGTATTTCAAACCTGAATGATTGAACTTTTTAACAACTTCTAAAACTGAGTTAAGCGTTCTTTTCTGGATCTTCTTTTGAGGACTCAATTGCTTTGTTTAATTCAGCCATCAAATCCTCAGTTCCAGTTGCCAGGAATGCGTCGATGTCATCAATGTCAGAGTCTCGAGGCAGCAAATCCGGATGAGACCAAAGTGCATCACGAGCGGCAATGCCTTGGGTTTCAGCTAGCCTTTGCCACAGTGCAGCTGCTTCTCGCATTCGACGTGGTCGCATTTCCAATCCGATTAGTCCGCCGAAGACTTTCTCTGCTGGTCCACCAGCTGCCCGACGCCTTCTAAAGACTTCCTCAAGCGCCCCAGCGGACTGCAGTCGAGTTCCAGCTGCTTGAGTCACCACGACAGTCACCCAACCCTCAATCAATGCCAAAAGCAATTCGATTCGAGTCAGCGCTGCAACTTGTTCCGGAGTTTGCGTTGGCTCAAACAGCGAAGAAGTCATCATGCTGTTGATGCTGTCGGGATTCGTTGGATCAATTTGAGTCATGGCTTCTTCGATTGCGCTGGTGTCAATCTTGACACCACGTGCGTAATCAGAAATCGCCGCCATCAACTGAGATTGAATCCAAGGTGCAGCCGTAAACAATCTTTGATGTGCGAGTTCGCGAAGTGTTATGTAGAGCCGTGCTTCAGATTCATCAATTGATAGACCCTGAATGAATGCATTCGTATTTGAGATAACCAAACCAGGCTTGCCTGAAGCGTTCAGCGGAATACCAACATCAGAGTTGCTTAAAACTTCAGTAGTCATTTGACCTAGCGCTTGACCAAACTGGGTGCCAAACATTGTGGCGCCCATTGACTTTGCCAATGCCATTAACGGACCTGTGATTGCCGCAAAGTCAGGCGAGGCCAAAGTCTCGCGAAGATTAGCAGCAACTTCATCAGGCAGACTGGAGATTAATTCTTCGGGAATGTTTATCGTTCCTGCATCGTTACCTGATGGCAGCATCCCGGTCATGACGCCTGCCATCGCATCGGCAACTGGCTGTACAACTAACTTCCAAGAATCAAATGTTGAGGCAAGCCATTGAGTGCGTGTAACGCCGTTAATAGTGTGACCGGCACTTGGAATTGTGGTTGCGTCGTTCAACCATAAATCTGCTAAGTCAGCAGCGGATCGGAGCTTGTCATTATCGGATTCGTTTATCGCTGGATCGCCAGCTTGTTTCAGGGCTTGATCTGAAGCGGTATGCGCACTCGTCCAATTAACGGATCCACCAGATGGATCACCACCATTGCGAAGCATGCGACCCATGTTTTCGAGCATGTCGGCTAACTCATTGTTATCGTCGCCTCCAGGGGCGAATCCAAACGGCATACTCATTTTTCCTACTTATCTTTTTGCTCAAGCGAACAAAAGGGCCAGTTACTCCCAAGGTTATGCCCAGCGCCACCAACCCTGAATCATTTTGCTTCTAGCCCTCGGCGAACATCCAGAATCTTCACGTACGCTGTATTCCTAGAAACTTATTGTTTTCCCTAAAAGAAATGGCATTTGGATGCGCTCAAGATTTAAACCCACTTTGACGTGGACCCTCTTGATTTTGCTGGGCGCAGCAATGTTCATTCCAGTTCCATACGTGATGACTTCGCCTGGACCAGTCTTTAACACTGTCGGTGAGGTCAATGACATTGAATTGATTTCAATTTCAGGCACCGAGACTTATCCAACTGAGGGTGAGCTCGACTTTACAACGGTCAGTGAATTTGGGGGACCACAAGACGGACTCGAAATGTTTCAAGCGATCTGGGGTTGGATAAGTCCGGATCGCCGGGTAGTGCCTCGAGAGTCGGTCTATCCAGAGGGCGAAACCGAAGAAGAAAACATCGCAAGAAATGTTGAAGCGTTTAGCACCTCACAGAGCTACGCAATTGCAGCTGCCATGGACTATTTGAAACAACCAATTAATGAACAAGTCATTGTTACAAGCGTTGGGCTAGATACACCAGCACAAGACAAGCTTCGCGCCGGTGATGAAATTCTTGCCGTTGATGGCGTTGAAATGACAACGCCTGAGCAAGTAGTTGATGCAGTTAGATCCAAACCAATTGGGACTGACTTGAACTTCTCAATTGTCCGCAGTGGCAGCAAGCTCGAAGTTGTAGTTACCTCAAGCACGCGTCCTGATGATCCTGCGACGGAACAAGACGAAGCCACAATTCCATACATTGGCATTGGGATAGACATCAATTACTCAGCAGAATTTGATATTGATTTTGGAGTCACTGGCGTTGGTGGTCCAAGCGCGGGCATGATGTTCGCAGTTGGAATCATCGATAAGTTAACGCCTGGCGCATTAACGCAAGGAAAGATTATTGCTGGCACCGGAACGATCGATCCAGATGGAAACGTCGGGGAAATTGGTGGGATTCAACAGAAGTTAATTGGAGCTCGAGATGCTGGCGCAGTGTTGTTTCTAGCGCCTGAGGGCAATTGTGATGAAGTTATTGGTCACATTCCTGATGGACTAACTGTGGCTGCCGTGGCCTCGCTAGAGGACGCTATGGACGAAATTGAGTCTTTCAATAACGGTGATCAAGTCACTGTTTGTAGCTGAGTTAAAAGCCACGTACAACGAGAATAAACGCCGCGGCAATTGATACGAATATCGCAAATCCCTTTTGTAGGGTTCGGGCGTTTAGCTTTCCAGCAAATGGCGCAGCTAAGAATGAAGAAACAATTGCAGCAAGCGTAAATGCAGTGATTGGACCTACAGGTATTTCACTCCAGTACTCAAAGCGCATCAAGAACGCGACTGTAGAAGTGCTTGCGATTGCCACAAGCGAAGTGCCTGCTGCCGTCTTAGTCGGAACCTTGAGAATTAGTACCAGTGCTGGAACTATCAAAAAGCCGCCACCGACACCGAGTAAACCAGTGAGCACGCCGATAGCGGTAGCAACTACAAACACCAAAGGCCATTGCGACTTGATTTCAGAATTTGATTCGCTCACAGGCCCGCGCCACATTGCTATTGCGGCACCAAACATTAAAGTTGCAAACAAGATGATTTGCACGGACTCAGGCACAACTTTTACTAGTTGAGTACCAGCAAATGTTCCTAGAATTCCAAGCGCAGAAAAGGTTAGACCCAAACGAACATCGACCGTTTTAGCTTTAAGGCGTGGAATAAATCCAGCAACAGCAGCTGAACCAACAATTACTAGGGATGAAGTTGTGGCAGCCACGGTAGAAAGACCCATAACTGCAATCAACCCAGGCACCGCAAGAATTGCTCCGCCAGCGCCAATGGTTCCGAGAACTAGTCCGATCAAAATGCCAAGGATTATTCCTTCAATCAGCATCATTAGTTAAGCGACTTCTGGGTTCCCGGTTGCACTTACCATTGTTAATCCAGCTTCATGCCAAGCTTTCATTCCACCCACCATGTTGAAGACATTTTCCATCTGAGCGGCAACAGAAGTTGCTACTTGACCCGATCGATTCCCCGATCGACAAATGAAAATCAAAGGCTTATCCGTTGGCAAAGCATTTACATCAAAAGTGCTCATCGGATTCCAAATCACATTTTCGGCATGCCCAGCTTCCCATTCCAAAGGCTCTCTCACATCAATGCCGATTGCGCGACCACTGGATATTTCGGCAAATGCTTCTTGCGGAGTTATGTCCTGCATCTGTAAATCCTTAAGCCTTTGAAGCTGCATCAGAAGGAGACACTGGACTTGAATCCATGTGTCCAGTAACAACGTTCAAGCCGCCCACAGTTAAACAAGCGTCGTAAGGCTCGTTAATCAATACTGCGGTTCGCTTGGAGTCCTCGATGATTCCAAGTGCAGCTGCAGCTCGGTAAGCACCGGCACAGTGAACCCAAATTTCGCCATCAGTAGGCAACTCTTCAACGCGTCCATTCAGTTCGTGAAGTGGAATGTGAAGCGAAGGCTCAATGTGAGAAGCTTCGCGCTCACTTGCACGACGCACATCAAGCACATACACACCAGGTGTTCCGATAACCGCAGGAACATCTTTGAAACTCACGGTGCGAGTGGACTTTGGTTCACCAAACTCAGATACATCCCCTACGAATGAACCAGATGGTCGATCGATTCCAATGCGAACTAATTCGCGCTGAGCTTCGGCAACGTCAGAAGCCTTGTCAGACATTAAGACCAGTTGCTTTTCGTATGGGAACATCCAGCCAAAGTAAGTTGCCATAGATCCATCGATGCCAAATGACATAGTTCCCGGAACATGCGCGGCTGCCCATGAACTTCTGGTTCGAAGATCAACGATCCAAGCTCCAGCCTTCATGGCTTTCATAACTTCTTCAGTCGACATTCTTGCTAACTCAGATAAATCGATCGGGCCAGGTCCGGCGTGATTCGCAGGACCCATGTGCTTGTAGTAAGCCGGGAAAACATCTAGACCAGCAAGAGTCTGAACTATGTACGCTTCCTTCTCTAACAGAAGCGCTGGATTTGTCTTCTTCTCATCAGCGATAGTCGAAGAGTCGCCACAAGTTGCAGTTGCTGCACAGAAAGATCCGAAACCATGTGTTGGATGAACGTTTACGCCATCTTCAAGCATTTCTGCCAAGCGGTTTAGGGAACCGTGTTGCAGTCCTGCAAGTTCGCGAGCCTTATCCAAGCCAAGTAGGTCTGGACGGCCAGTAGAACCATGAAGCATCGAACCACCAGTGAATACGCCATGAGCTTTTTGTGCACCATCTAGAAGTGCATATGACATGTGTGTGAAGGTATGTCCCGGAGTATGGATTGCTTGCACTGCGAAATCGCCGATTGTTTCGATTTGCTTGTCGGATACTGTTACGCGTTCGAAGGTAACTGGATCCATCTCGCTAACGATGTACTTAGCTCCGTGCTCTTGTGCCAGTACAAGGCCACCTGAAACGTAGTCGTTATGCATGTGGGTTTCAACAACGCCACCCAAGGTCAGGCCTTCACGATCAAGGATGGCCTGAACGCGATCGATGTCGCGCTGCGGATCTACAGCGAGCGCAGTCTTGCCATCATGCGCGATGTAGGAGCGGTCGCCTAACGTTGGTGTATCCAAATTAATAACGGTTAATGACATGATTCCTCCACTTGGTCGTTCCTAACGTATACCCTAGGGGGTATCTAATGCAAGGAGTTACGCGCGTCCCTTAAGCATGAAATTCCAATACAAAACTGGTAGACCGTGCTTTTTGACCTGGTACATGTCAAAGCGTTCCTTAGTCATATCCAAGATTGGGAAAGTTGGGGTCCGCTTTAGTTCGTAATCGAATTCAGCCATAACGCACTTGTTGACGCCTGTGATTAGTGGGCACGAGGCATAGCCGTCGTAGGACTTAGTTGCTGGCTTTGAAGAACGAGCAGCCACCAAGTTGGCAACTAACACTGGAGCTTGCTTGCGAATTGCAGCGCCGGTTTTTGAATTCGGGGTAGTTGTGCAGTCGCCTAAACCAAAGATGTTTGGGTATCGGGAATGCTGCAATGTGTGCTTGTCGACCTCGACGTATCCAAATGCATTGTTGGGATCAGCAATTGCACTTGATGCAATCCAATCTGGTGCGCTTTGTGGCGGGGTTATGTGAGCCATGGTGGCTTTTACTACCTGAGTATCGCCGGTCGGATTGTGACGAATTGTGATCTCGTTAGTGTTTGGATCAACCGATGTAACTTCACTTTCAAAGTGAACTTTGATGCCGTAACGCTTAACAACTTCAGTAAGTGTCGCTGCAAATTCTGGTACGCCAAACATTCCAGGAGTTGGAAGCACCATGTGAACGTCAATGTCCTTCAAAGTGCCCTGCTTTTGCCAGTAGTCGGCTGCGAGATAAGTGATTTTTTGTGGCGCTCCAGCGCACTTGATCGGACCTGCAGGCATGCTAAATACCGCAGCTCCACTCTTTGTATCCTGAATGGCTTTCCAGGTGTAATCGGTTAGATCAAACCGGTAGTTGCTAGAGATGTTATTTTTCCCAAGAGCTTCCGGAAGCCCTGCAACCTTTGACCAGTTCAATTGAATTCCAGCAGCCATAACCAGCCACTTGTACTTAACCGTCTTACCGCTAGCAAGCGTTACGGTGTTGGAATCTGGATCCACTGCAGTTGCGAAGTCTTTGATCCAAGTTTGACCTTTAGGAATCAAACCCGCTTGTGGGCGTACTGAATCAGCAGCCTTGGATTGGCCGCCACCTACCAATGTCCAAAGTGGCTGGTAATAGTGATCTTCACTTGGCTCAATTATTGCGACACCTTTGATGCCCGCTCGCTTAAGACGAGCGGCAACAGTGATGCCAGCAGTTCCGCCACCTACAACAACAACATCGTGCATTACTTCGCTAGACATGAGCCCTCCAAGACTTTCCAACAGCATTTTTGCCTGTGTCTAAGTGCAATGTACTGGAAATTGGCATACCCCGGGAGGTATTTGAGAAATTTATTTATCCCACCAAATAGTGGCCAAAGCACGAGATTGCATTGACTCTTGGTCTTCGAGAAACTGCCGAATATCGGCATCGCGAGAACTATCTAGACATAGTCGAATTCGAAGAAAGCGAACGTCGTCCTCGATGTTGAGTGGTCGGAGTTTGGGACCCTGCCACAACTCCAAATTGGCAGTTATTCCCATTTCGGCCAGCACCTCAATTAAATCTTGGGGAGTAGGGTTTGCCGGGCGATCTAGATTCCAAAAGTGCTTCCAAGAATCGCGCATAGTCGAAAGTGGATGCTGTTGGGGTAGTTCGATAACTACTCGCTTTGTGGCATGTGAATCAAGTGCCTTGAGAAAGG
>JBIIAS010000162.1:0-2663 GCA_044239795.1 Candidatus Nanopelagicales bacterium
AGACGGCAGTCGATACGTTCGACTTCGTCGCAAAATCTACCATTTGCAGCGAACTGCTTAACCAGAGTTAAAGGCTACGTACGAATCGATCCATTACGCGAGCGCCAAACTCTAATCCTGAAGTAGGCACTCGCTCATCAACTCCATGGAACATTGCGCTGAAGTCCAATTCCGGTGGCAATAGCAATGGCAAGAATCCGTAACAAGTTATGCCAAGTGTGCTGAAAGCCTTCGCATCAGTCCCGCCACTTACTGTGTATGGAACTGGAGTTCCGAATGGATCCTCAGCACGAATCGCAGCACCCATTGCATCAACTAGCGGGCCTTCGAACGGTGCTTCGAGTGCAATTCCATTAACTACATCCTCCAGAACTACACCCGGTGGTAACAGATTCTCAATGTCTTTTATCAAGTCGTCTTCATAACCTGGCAAGAACCTGCCATCGATCATGGCTTCGGCCGCACCTGGGATTACGTTGTGCTTGTAACCAGCGTTGAGCATCGTCGGATTGGCGGTGTTTGAAAGTGTGGCACCAATGATTCGAGCTATTGGTCCAAGTTGCGCAAGCAACTCTTCAGGATCATCAGCACTTAGTTCCATACCTAGAGCATCTGAAACAGCCTTAATGAAATCTCTAACAGTTGGAGTTAGAGCAAGATCGAATTTATGATTACCGACCGCAGCTACCGCTTCAGCTAATTTGGTTACGGCGTTGTCATTGTTAATGAATGAACCGTGACCAGCTGTTCCTTCTGCCTTAAGTTTCATCCAGCGAATGCCTTTTTCAGCAGTTTGAACCAAGTAGAGACGGACATCATCGCGCAAAGTCAGCGAGAACCCACCAACTTCACCAACAGCCTGAGTGACTCCCCGATACAAATCAGGGCGATTCTCAACTAACCAACCAGAGCCATGCTCACTACCTGCTTCTTCATCTGGCAGCCAATCAAACACAATGGTTCGATCCGGTTGCACACCATTGCGCGCCCAGGAGCGAGCCATGGCAAGAATCATTCCGTCGCCGTCTTTCATGTCTACCGCGCCGCGACCCCAAATCATTCCGTCGTGAACTTCGGCTGCGAATGGATGATATGTCCAGTCCTTAGCCTCGGCAGGGACGACGTCAAGGTGACCATGAATTAGTAGAGCCGGCTTACTTGGATCCTTGCCCTCAATCCGAGCATTAACACCTTGGCGCTTGCCACTAGTGGTCTCGTAGCGTTCGCACTCAATGCCAACTTCCTTGAGCTTGGCTTCAACATACTCTGCAGCTAAGGCTTCACCTGGGCCACTACCATCACCGTAGTTCGAGGTATCAATTTTGATTAAGTCGCGAACTAATTCGACAACCTCGGAATCTACATCTGCAAGGGGTTCGATTGACATACCCATAGTCTGTCGCATGTTGTTTGCTATGTCCTGCAACCATTGCGCCATTTGAGCCAGATACGGATAAGCAGGTATTCTTACGAGGCTGGCATCCAGCACACCAGTCCGAGTGGCGGAATAGGCAGACGCGCTAGCTTGAGGTGCTAGTCCCTTCACGGGGATGGGGGTTCAAGTCCCCCCTCGGACACAGAATCTGCGATTCGGCGCAGAACTTTATGGAGGTGGCTGTGGCGATTCCTAAAGTCATCCTCTTTTATGGATTTGCGCCAGTGGCTGACCCCGAAGCGTTGCGCCTATGGCAATACGACTTGTGCGAGTTTCTCGGCCTTAAGGGTCGAATCATAATTTCCGAACATGGCATTAATGGAACTTTGGGCGGGGACATTAATGATCTAAAAAAATACATACGAAAAACCAAGGTCTATCGCGGTTTCAACAAGATTGACTTCAAATGGTCTGAAGGAACTGGAAATGACTTTCCAAAGTTAACTGTGCGAGTTCGGGCTGAAGTAGTTTCCTTTGGAGCTCCCAATGAACTCAAGGTTGATGAGAATGGAATCATCGGAGGCGGACAGCACTTGTCTCCTACCCAAGTTCATGAATTGGTTGAAACTCGTGGCGACGATGTCGTGTTCTTCGACGGGAGAAATGCTTACGAAGCCAGGGTGGGTAAGTTTCGTAATGCGATAGTTCCAGACGTAGAAACCACTCGCGATTTTGTTGCTGAATTTGAAAGTGGAAAGTACGACCACCTGAAGGATAAACCTATAGTCACCTATTGCACGGGCGGCATTCGATGTGAGGTCCTATCGGCAGTCATGAAGAGTCGTGGCTTCGAAGAGGTTTATCAGATTGAAGGTGGAATCGTTCGATATGGCGAAAAGTATGGTGACGACGGTTTTTGGGATGGCTCGCTATATATTTTCGACAATCGCATGAGCATGGATTTCTCAGATCACACCAAAGTTCTAAGCGGCTGTGATGACTGTGGAGAACCTAGTAAGGACTTTTACAACCGGCATGAATTACAGGGACGCAAACTTGCTTTACTCTGTCAAAGTTGTGCAGCAAAAAGTGGCGCAACTAAACCAAACACGAGCGATGAAGACATTGCTGGCTAATTAGTCAACAGATGCAATTACATCTATCTCAAGTAACAATCCAGGAATTGCTAGCGCTGTAACTTCTACAGTTGTATCTGCTGGGTAAGGCTTTGAGAAATACTTCTCGCGACATTCAATAATTGTTGGAAAGTTAGTCATGTCGGTCATGT
>JBIIAS010000043.1:0-10386 GCA_044239795.1 Candidatus Nanopelagicales bacterium
CTTTGTGGCATTCCAGAATCGAGACCTAAATCACCCTGCCAGGCACTCAGGTAAACCTCAGGATCATCGGGAGCTGGAAACTTAGAGACCGGACCATTCGTAAAGTCTTCCGAAACTGTTGGCAGGAAATATCCTTGCAGACCAATTTGGGGAACGGTATCGGGAACCTTAACTACACCACTTGAAGTGAAGGCTGAATCCTGTGGCAAGAATACGGCGGCATCTTCCCAAACAACTTTTCCATCCGCATCACGCACAGTGAACTCAGGTGCATAACCATGTCCAACTAGGTAAACCGTTATACCTGAGGTTCGAAGTGGGTAGTTAACTTCAATCGTCACTGGCCTTGGTTCAGACTTTGGATCATCCTTTACCAAAACGTCAGCTCGGAAGGCTCGTGGCGCACCACTTTGCTGTCCACCACGTTGGAATTCGGATTCGAATTCTTTCAGTTCAAATGAAAACGGCGGCAAATCATCAGCGCCGAACATTCGACCTGGAGCAAACGTGTCGTACTGCGTCACGTTATTTGCAAATCCTGCATCTTCGCGAACAATTACTGTTCCTCGATAACCAACTGCGCCACCGTAACCAACAGCGACCAACAAAACTAATAGCGATAAATGAAAAAGCAAGTTTCCGGTTTCACGGGAATAGCCTTTTTCGGCTGACAGCCAATCGTCTCCTTGACGGACTCGCCAACCACGCTTTTTCCATGCAGCAGCAGTATCGGTGACGACTTGTGAAACCTCAGTATTACTCTGCCATTGTTGGTAAACCGGCAATCTACTTAGATTCCTTGGCGCTGCCGGCGGCTGGCTACGAAGCTCTTTGTAGTGATCTACCGCGCGCGGCAATACGCAACCAGTTAAAGAAATGAAAAGTAATAGGTAGATCGAAGCAAACCATGGTGAGGCAAACACATCGAACATGTAAAGCCGATCCAAGATTGGACCAGTGGTTGGGTTATCCGCTAGAAACTCATTTACGCGAAGTGGTGAGGTTCCTCGTTGCGGAAAAATTGAACCCGGAATACTTGCTAGCGCCAATAGGAAAAGCAAAATCAACGCAATGCGCATGCTGGTTAGCTGCCGCCATAACCAACGCATCGTCGCCATTATCTATTCACCATAACTTTTCATTAAATGGGAACTCCCCAATCGGCTGCCCAAACTCGCAATCCGATCGTGAGGTCATTCCAGTATCCAGTTACAAGTAGTAACCCGATCACAATAAGCATGACTCCACCGAAATACATAATTCCCCGTGAATGCTTACGCAAAACTTTCACAGTTCGCACACTTCTTTCAAAGAACAAAGCAATGAAAACAAACGGAAGTCCGAGTCCTAAGCAATAGGCCGCACTCAGGATTGCACCGCGTACTGCACTAGCTTCAGTAAGTGCCATACCTTGAACCGCGGCCAAAGTTGGGCCTATGCAAGGCGTCCATCCGATTGCAAACAATGCACCAAGCAAAAAGGCTCCAAATAAGGTTCCAGTTGGAACTCGGTGGATTCTGATGTCTCTTTGAATCGCCGGAATAGCTCCCAAGAAACCAAGGCCAAGAATTACAACGACAACACCCATGACCATCTGAATGGTTCGCTGGTATTCAAGTAGCAGCTGTCCGATGCCGCCAAATAGTGCGCCGTATGAAATGAATACAACTGAGAATCCGGAAACGAAAATAATCGATCCCCATACTGCGCGGGATCGCGAGACCGAAGTGCGTTGTGCTGTTGCCCTAGCTCCAGCAACACCAGTTATGTAAGAAAGATATCCGGGAACCAATGGAAGAACACACGGTGAAAGAAATGAAACTAGACCAGCAAGGAATGCCAGTGGAATTGCAAGTAGCAACGAACCCGAAGTGATCGTTTCAACAATGTCAACCACTGACATTAGCTTTCGCTCTCCAGGACTGCTGAAATTACGACTCTTAACTCAGACTCGGTGGTTGGTCCAAGAATTCGGGCAGCAACTCTGCCTTGCGAATCCAAAATAATTGTTGATGGAGTTGCAGCTGGACCTAAGTTTCCAAAAACTAAAGTCAGCTGACCATCCTTATCTCGAATTGATGGATACGAAGTTTTAAAGCGATCATTAAATGCTTTGGCTGCCGCAAGTCCATCGCGAGTATTTAACCCAAGGAACTCAATGCCTTGATCCTTGAATTGCAAATATGATTTCTCAAGATCAACTGCTTCCGATCTACAAGGTCCACACCATGACGCCCAAAGGTTTATCACGATTGGTTTACCCTGCCAGTCAGCGATGTCGAGCTGGGTTCCATCAAGAGTTTCACCAGCCAGCGATATCGCTTCACCACGTTCTTCTGGAGCAACTAGGACTGTGCTGCCATCACCAGAGATGTAACCAGTGTCAGACGTATTTGAAGTAGTGCTCGCGCTACATCCCGTCAGGAGCAAAATGCAAACACCTGCAAAGACTAGAGCGGCTACTTTACGCACCGGAGATCTTGCTCGCTTTCCCCAAAAGGTCGGCGCTTGGTTCGGTATACAAAACTGCAACCAATTCATCGTCGTCAAAAGTTAGTGAAGTTAATGAAGCCAAGCTACATTGCCGCTTACGTGGATCGTGAGGAAAACGTCGATCTTCAAAATCAAGTCGACTGATCCAGATTGGAAGTTGGTGGCTCACTAAAACTGCTTCATGTCCACGAGCCGCATCTCTGGCATCTGCAACGGCTTGGCGCATACGTGCGGCGACCACAACGTATGGCTCACCCCAAGATGGGCGAATTGGATTATAGAGATGCCGCCAAGCTCGCGGCTGGCGCAGAACTCCGTCACCAACAGAAACTCGCTCACCTTCAAACACGTTGTCAGCTTCAATCAAGTTTTCGTCGGTGCCAATGGTTAGACCAAGAACGCCAGCAATCGGTGCAGCAGTTTGCTGGGCACGTTCCAATGGCGAAGCAATAACTTTTGTTACGTCGCGTGAAGCCAAAGCTTGCGCAGCACGTTCTGCCATCTGGTGACCTAGTTCTGATAGTCGATAACCAGGCAGGCGTCCGTACAGGACCTTGTCCGGGTTATGAACTTCACCGTGACGCAGAAGGTGAACTGTTGTCCGCATACTTCTATCAGATCACGTTGCGCGGCGGCGTGCAGCCGAGCGCTTGCGAGATGGACGCCATCCGACGGAGCCGGAAGTTTCTGCTTCATCTCGGAGAGCTCCACCGTGAACTGCCAAAGCATTAGCAAGCGCAGTGATTGTGGCATCTTCTGGAAGTACATCTACCCGTAAACCATGCTCTTGAGCGGTCTTGGCAGTTGCTGGACCGATGCAGGCAATGATCGTTGTTGGATGCGGTTTGCCAGCAATTCCAACCAAGTTACGCACTGTGCTACTTGAGGTGAAAATCACAGCATCAAACCCACCACTCTTGATGGCTTCGCGGGTTTCTACGGCTGGAGGTGCGGCGCGAACCGTACGGAAGGCTGTGACGTCTTCGACTTCCCAGCCAAGTGCAGTTAGACCAGCTACCAAAGTGTCAGTTGCAATGTCAGCACGCGGCAAGAAGATTCGATTAATCGGATCGTTGATTGAATCAAACTCTGGCCATTCCTCGAGCAAGCTTGCGGTGGTTTGCTCTTCTTCTGGAACTAAGTCCGGACGAACGCCCATAGCGATTAATGCGTTAACAGTGTCTTCGCCAATGGCTGCGATCTTGATTCCCGAAAGTGATCGAGCGTCCAAGCCATACTCTTCGAAACGTTCGCGAATTGCGCGAACTGCGTTAAGGCTGGTGAAGACAACCCATTCAAAGCGTCCGGAAACAAGTCCGTGAATTGCACGTTCCATTTGCTGTGGTGTGCGAGGTGGTTCAACAGACATGGTTGGAACTTCAAACGGAACCGCGCCAAATGAAATCATTTGCTCGCGTAGATCTTCAGTTGAATCCTTGGTGCGAGGTACAAGTACGCGCCAGCCATGTAGCGGACGATTCTCAAACCATGCGGTGCGATCGCCAACCGTCTCGCCGATGATGACAATGCCGGTACCGCTTTGCTTTGCAAGCTTTACTGCATTCGGTAGGGCCTCAAGTGTTGAGTGCAATGAGCGCTGCTCAACAGTGGCTCCATCACGAACGATTGCAACTGGAGTTGAACCTTCGCGACCTGCCTTGATAAGTGCCTTTGAAACTTCGGTAACGCGATCGGCTGCGTTGTGGACGACAAGTGTCACAAGTGGATCGATGTGGGCAGCCCAATCAACGATCGGTGAGTCGGCATCGATGATGCGAACTTCACGAGTGCGACCACCGGTTAATGAAACGCCAACGTGTGCTGCAACAGCAGTCAGCGGAGATACACCAGCAGCAACTTCGAAGGCATGTCCTGCCTTAGCGATAGCTGAAGTCTCCATTGCCAAACGACCGTCTAGAACTGGGTCACCTGAGAGTAGGCGAACTACCTGCAGGCCGTCCTTTCGTGCATCTAACAAAACTTTTGTGCGAGCGGCTAATGAAAGCGGCGCTCCAACATTGTCTACGGCAACAAGTACTTGTCCCGAAGAAACAATCTCGGCAAGGCGAGTAATTTCTTCGTCAACAACTACGACGTCAGCTGCTTGAAGCAACCGATGTGCGCGAACCGTTAGTAAATCTGGGTCACCAGGTCCGGCAACCACAAAAGACACTCCGACTGCGGCAGATACCTGCGAGCTAGCCATTTACACACCTACCTTGTTTGTGTACTTGCAGCTTTGGGAAGTCATTTTTTATCCTGCATTCGCTTGAGTCAGCGCGCTTTGTGACTTGCGCTGTTCGTGGAATGCAAGAATCTGTAGTTCGGTCGCAAGGTCTACGCGACGCACGTCAACACCAGCTGGTACTTCGATAAGTACCGGTGCAAAATTCAAAATACTTGTGATGCCGTTGCGAACCATAACGTCGCAAACTTCTTGAGCAGCAGTTTCTGGAGTTGCAATTACTCCGATTGATGCGCCGCTACTTAGAACAACTTGTGGCAATTTTGAAATGTCAGAAACGACGATTTCTTTTCCAGCCACAGTTACAGTTTCGCCGACTCGATTTGGATCGGTATCGAATAGTCCAACAACCGAGAAACCCCGGGAAGCAAAACCTGGGTAGCCAGCTAGAGCGTTTCCTAGGTTTCCAATACCAACAATCACTACTGGCCAGACCTGAGTAAGTCCTAGTGCGCGAGCAATTTGGTAAAGCAAGAATTCAACTTCATAACCAACGCCACGAGTTCCGTAGGAACCAAGGAACGAAAGATCTTTGCGAAGTTTTGCGCTAGACACACCACTGGCCTCGGCCAACTCTTCGGACGAGACCAGGAGAACTCCACGCGCAGTTAGTGAAAGCAGGCTGCGGTGATACATCGGAAGACGACTGACGGTCGCGTCAGGAATCACACCACGAGCACTTACGTGCGAGTTGGGTGTCTGCGACAGCGACATTAAATCCATCCTTTTTGTGACCGTATGGCGATCAGGTTATGCGCCTTTTCGCTTTGTGCAAAATTGGCGTTGAGACCCTAGATCGTGCTAGGGAAATCAAGGATTTTTGATGTTACAAACGTGACTGATGTGACTTGACGTAGTAGTGAAAATTACTTGGTTTTTTTCGTTAACGCACTACGAAGTCGGGCTTCATCTACGCGCCACTTGTCATGAATCTTTCCGTCAATCATCGTTACCGGAATTGATTCAAAATACTGATCTGCAAGCTGCGCATCTTCCAAAATCGAAAGTTCACTCCAAGTTTCACCAAGTTCTTCACACACTTTGGCGATTATTAACCTGGCGTTTTCGCATAAATGGCAATCTGGTTTTCCAATGAGTACAACACGAGATTCCATTTTCCTGCTCCCTTCGGTCTGTAACCAGTGTGGCACATTGCATTCGCAGTACCCTATAAACATGGGCCCAAACTCAGCTGGAATGCCTTTCGATATAGGCGCTCCTGAACCACGAAACATTGGTGCGTTCTTTGATATCGACAACACCATCATGCGTGGTGCCAGCATCTACCACTTAGCTCGAGGGTTGTTTGCCCGCAAGATCTTAAGTGCAACTGACTTAGCTAACTTTGCAATTGCGCAAGGAAAGTTCTTGACTTATGGCTCCGAGAATCTTGCTGACATGGCTCGCATCACCGAGAATGCATTGTCATTCGTCACGGGTCGAACCGTAGAAGAAGTAATTGGATTGTCCGAAGACATTTACGACGAAATCATGGCCGACAAAGTATGGCCTGGCACGGTGCAGCTAGCTCATACCCACCGAGCAGCTGGACATCAAGTGTGGCTGGTCTCAGCAGCGCCAATTGAGTTGGCAAACATCATCGCCACCCGACTCGGATTAAGCGGAGCGATAGCCACCGTCAGCGAAGTTGAAAACGGCGTCTACACCGGCCGACTAAAAAATCCTCCGATGCATGGCGAGCAGAAAGCTATCGCAGTTGCGAAGTTAGCCAGCGAACATGGTTTGGACTTGATACACAGTTTTGCTTATTCAGACTCCAGTAATGACATTCCACTGCTGACCAGTGTTGGCAATCCAACTGCGATAAATCCAGATTCATCATTACGAAGTCATGCCATTGAAAAGGGCTGGCCGGTTCATGATTTCCGCAGACAAAGATTAGTTAAGCGTTATGGCATACCTGCGGGCGCAACAGCCATTGCATTAGTAGGCGCGGGTGCCGGGATAGCAATTGCTGCCACCCGACGCTCCCGCGCCTGAAGTTTTTGTTGGGCTTACTTGCCCTTATTGCGACGCTGTGAACGCGTCTTCTTAAGCATTTTGCGATGCTTCTTCTTGGCCATGCGCTTGCGGCGCTTCTTGATCACCGAGCCCATTTGGACCACCTTTACTTGTGTTGTTAAACCGAGTCTACGTGCTTGCTTTAGTGAACTTGCGTTAGGACTGGATTGCTCCAGATACCTAACTAATTAACCTGCTTCTACAAATGATTCTTGTAGGTAGGTATGAACAGCTTGTTCTGGAATTCGAAATGATCGACCAACCTGAACTGCTGGTAGTTCACCGTTATGCACTAGGCGATAGACAGTCATTTTTGAAACCCGCATTGCAGTTGCAACTTCGGCAACAGTCAAGAAGCGAACTTCTCCGAGCGGACGTTCATTAGATGCACCCATAGGTCACCGAAACCATTCTGTGTGGGCTAAGCACCGGCTTCCCCTCCGGGCTGAACTTCACACTCATTCGTAGATGCTTACATTAGTGGCGAATGGGACGTAAGTGAAAGTCGGTTCAGAAAGTAACTTAAATTACACGCGTGTAATTTATTGCTGGCCGAATAATCAAGAACTTTGAACAGTGCTTATTGGGTCAAAAGAACTGGCTATTGCATACCCAGTTCTTTTGAACGATCCCGCGCCGCTTCCATTGCACTCAAAAATGCAGCCCGCACTTTAAAGTCATCGAATTGTCGCAATGCTGCAACTGTCGTACCGCCTGGTGACGTAACTTGCTCTCGTAAAACTGTTGGGTGCTCGTTGGTTTCCCGAAGCATGGTTGCAGCGCCATAGACGGTTTGTAGGACCAGTTCGTTGGCAACATCACGTGGCAAACCAAGCATTACGCCACCCTCAATCATTGCTTCTACAACATAAAAAATGTAAGCCGGGCCAGAACCAGAAATCGCAGTTACTGCGTCCTGATACTTCTCAGGTACTCGGACAACTTGACCAACACTTCTTAGCAAAGTCTCAACAGTTAATAGGTGCTCTTCGGTGCTATTCGCGCCCGAACTTATTGCAGCCATACCCTGATCAACCAAAGCTGGAGTATTTGGCATCACGCGAATCACAGGTGTTTTGGTTGGCAGTAAATCTTCCATAAAGCCAGTTGTGATACCGGCTGCAAGCGAGACCACCAAAGTTCCTGGCCTTAACGAGCCTTTGATTTCACCCAGAACTATTGCCATATCTTGCGGCTTAACCACTAGGACAACAGTGTCTGCTTTGGCGGCAACCTCCTGATTAGTGCCGTTAGCTACACCGTGTTCTTTGGTGACTTCAGATGATCTTTCAATTCGACGATCAGCAATCAACAAGTCTGACTTTGGAACACCGGCTCTTAAGAGGCCAGATAACAAGGTCTCCCCCATCACGCCAGCTCCAATGATGGCCGTAGTCATAACGCAGTCCTAACCTTTGGATACCAATGAGCGCAAGAAGAGTGACAAGTTCGATGGTTTTTCAGCCATTCTCCGCATTAGGTATGGGTACCACTGATCGCCATAAGGGACGTAAATCCGAACCTTATGACCCAGTTCAGCTAACCGAACTTGTTCATCTGGGCGTACGCCAAGCAGCATTTGGAATTCAAAAGTGTCTTTGGCGCGACCGCTACGAAGCGCAAGGGCCTGACCAATTTGGATTAAGCGAGGATCGTGAGTCGCAAGCATTGGGTAAGCATCAGACTCAATCAATGTGCGCATGCTACGAACATAAGCTTTATCAATTTCGCCACGATCGACGAAAGCTACATCTGCAGCTTCAGCATATGCACCCTTACACAGACGAATTCGAGAATCGTTGTAAGAGTATGCAGCTACGTCGTCTTCGGTTCGCAGCAATTGGGCCTGTAGCACGCCACCGGCAGTTGGGTACTCCTTGCGAACTTGGGTCAAAATCCGCAACGTTGAATCTATGGTTGTGTGATCCTCCATGTCGAAGGTGACGTTTGTGCCAACTTGCTTCGCTACTGAACAAATCTCAAGCGCATTTTCAAGTGCAATGCTTTCACCACTATCACCTAGCGCTTGACCTACTGCAGATAACTTGACAGATACTTCTGCGCTATCGGAGAGTCCCGCGCTAGACAATGCGCGAAGTACATCCTTGTAATCAGCAACTGTGGTGTCAGCTGCTGCCCGATCTAACGTGTCTTCACCCAAACGGTCAACAGTTGCGAGTAGTCCTAAGTCATGCAGATTCTGAACAGTTGCAACAACGTCGGCAGTGGTGGTACCCGCTACAAATCGATTAACCACACCACGACTTAATGGTGATGTTGATACAAGATGCTCCAGTTTTTCACTGCGTGATGCTGAAACTAATAACTCGCGAAGCATGGCTCTCCCACCTATGGCGACCCAAGTAATGGATCTAGCCCTTACTTTACGCCGTTACTGGGTTAGTCGGCATCGTCAGGGAACCAGTCCAAACGACGCAGGATGATGCCTTCCCGAAGCGCCCATGGGCAGATCTCCAAGGTGTCTAACTTCAAAAACTCCATGGCTTCCTGAGCCACGATTGCACCGGCCAGCAACTGTTCTGCTCGCCCAACTGAAATTCCTGGCAACTGGGCTCGCTCGGCATAATTCATATCAGCGATTTTCGGGACCCATTTGTTGAGGGCCTCTAGTGACAGCTCTCGTTGTACTCGTTGACCCTCACTGGATGGTGCGGCGCCACCAAGTCTGGCTAGCCGCTTAAAAGTTTTGCTAGTTGCTACCGCGTGATCAAAGTTGCCGTCAACCAAGTGTGCTAACTCAGTTTCTAAAGTTTTCTTTACGTACTTTCGGAGCGTCTTAACTTCATCAGCACTTGGAATTTCGGTGGTGAAGAAGTCGCGAGTTAATCGGCCAGCACCTAGCGGTGTGGACATAGCCAGCTCTGGATGTTCGTCGGTTCCAATGGCAACTTCAAATGAGCCACCACCAATATCGGCCACCAATAATCTGCCAGATGACCAACCAAACCAGCGCCTAACTGCCAGAAAAGTCAGAATTGCCTCGTGCTCTCCATCAAGTACTTGGAGATCAATTCCGGTTTCAGTTCTAATTCTTTCTAGGATCGCATCTGAGTTTTTAGAATCTCTAATTGCCGAGGTTGCAAAAGCCAGGAGCTCGTCACAGTCATGCTGCTTAATGAATTGATTGCACTCTTGCAGCACTTCAATCAATGACTTTACTGAGGACTTCTTTAGATCGCCGTCATTCTTTAGCTGCTCTGCTAATCGAAGTTCATACTTCTGGGACATTGCCGGAATTGGAGCAGCTCCAGCGTGAGCATCGACTATCAATAGGTGAACAGTGTTTGAACCAACGTCTAACACTCCCATTCGCATACCTGAAACAGTACTAGCGGAGTAGGTGCTGGGTAGGTAAGCACTCACAAACGCATTAGGATTTATCCGTGGTTGAAAAGAATCAAGATTTCCCTCGCGCTTGGGTCGAGTTTGTTGATCCCGAGGATGACACAAATTTGTATCGCTGTGATCTAACCTGGCTAACAAGTCGCTGGACTTGCATCTGGGGAAATGGTTGCAAAGGTATCGACAAAGAAAATCCTGATGTAGGTTGTTGCAACCTAGGTGCTCACATTGCCGACAAAGAAGATTTCAAAAACACCAAGAAG
>JBIIAS010000164.1:0-2640 GCA_044239795.1 Candidatus Nanopelagicales bacterium
ACTAAAGCCAGTGCGCGCGTGTATGAATCTTCACCAACACCAACTGCAGCGCCAACCATTAAACGACCGGCAGAATCTTTTGTTGCTAGCGGATAGCGATCACTCTTTACGTAATCTTTGACCGTAATCAATCCGGTTAGTTTTCCGGATGAATCGACAAGTGGAAGCTTTTCAATCTTGTTGATTCGCAGTAACTCAAGTGCATCATCGCCATTCATTCCTGGTGTTCCAGTTATGAGTGGCATCTTTGTCATGACATCGCCGACTCTGCGATTCTTGTCATCTTCAAAACACATGTCACGATTTGTAACGATGCCAACCAAAATTCCTTGGGCATCAACTACTGGAACGCCACTGATTCGATAGTGCGCACAAAGTCGATCAACTTCAGCCAAAGTGTCGTTTGCGCTACAGGTAACTGGATTGGTAATCATTCCTGCTTCACTGCGCTTAACGAGATCTACTTGCGCTGCTTGATCTTCGATCGAAAGATTGCGGTGCAAAATTCCAAGTCCACCTTGGCGCGCCATTGCAATTGCCATTCGAGCTTCGGTAACCGTGTCCATGGCGGAGGACAGCAATGGAATCTTTAGCGAAATTTCGCGAGTTAACTTTGAACTCGTATCAACTTCGCTCGGGATGACATCGCTTGCATCTGGAAGCAAAAGGACGTCGTCATAAGTCAGCCCAAGCATCGCAAACTTGTCAGGAAGGCCCTGTGTCATGGAGTCCCCTTACTGAAGCTGCGGATCTAGCGATGCACCTAAATAAAGGTGAATTGCTTAAGGTTACCGCTTAACGGCCCGCTGCCAAAAAGCCCAAGGACCTTGCTGCCTAACGACCTGAGGCTGCGGCCAAAGCGATCAAGGTGCTGGTGAAATCCTGAGACTTAACTACACCTTCAGGCAGATCTGAGATCCAGCCTGGTCCGGCAGACATTAACAACGGAGCTGGTCGCATTGGCTCCACGGCTTCCCAAATTGCGATATCAGCAGTTCCCTGAGATTGAGACCAAACCACGATTGCACTTGGGCCAATCTTCTTAGCAGCAGTTGCAAGCGCCTCAGCCGGCATTCGTGCCCCAAGAACTCGGCAAGCGATGTTCTGCTCTGCAAGTCCTGCAGCAATTGCATACATCGGAATCGTATGAAGTTCGTGTGGAGCGCAAGCTAGCAAAACTGGTCGAGCATTATCCGGCTCAGATACTGCGTTTGCTAGGTTGCGGAAAAGGCCTGTGATGGACTCTGCGATTAAGTGTTCTTGCTCAACACCTTCACCGGTTTGTTCCCACTTTTCACCAAGCGCAACTAGGACTGGGATTAGTACATTTTCCCAAGTCCAAACCACGCCATGGTTCTCTAAAGAATTTGAAATCACTTGATCGCAACCGCTTGCGTCCAAAGTGGTAGCTGCGCGATTTAAGGATCTGATTATTGCTTTTGGACTATCCAATGCGATGACGTTATTTACTTCCGTATCAGCATCTGTGACTATGTGCAAAGCAGGAGTGGCGGTTGTTTCTGGTGCCAGGTTGGCTGGGATGACATCTTGTGAAAGAGCTGTCTTTGCAGCTTCGCTAGGAAGCACGCCATTTAGCATCAGCTTCCGCATTAGATCAATACGAGCAACATCGATGGCGGAGTATCTGCGATGGGAGCCAGCTACGTGAACGCTCGGGCCTAGGCCGTATCTCCGATCCCAAGTCCGAAGCGTGGCTGGAGCAATTCCAATCCGACGGGCCACGGCTGCAACGGTTAGGCCGATTTCGACCTTGGATGCGCTCTGTGACATGTGACTCATTCTTTCGCCACTTTGGGCATCCCGCACCTTGAGATATAGGGAAACCCATTGAATAATGGACTTTCTTCCAGCCCCCAAGCAAAACGGGGCAGAAATTATTCAGCGAAGTTGCTTGACCAACTTATGAAGCGGTTCTAGAGTGAAGGCATAAAGCAACAACCTATCGGGAGGAACCAAATGGCTGATCTATCTAGATTGCCTGGTCCAAATGCAGACTTCTGGGATTGGCAGCTGCACTCAGCATGCCGAGGCCTGGATTCAGATATCTTCTACCACCCAGATGGCGAACGTGGATCTGCTCGGGAACGTCGAGTATCAACTGCCAAGGCAATATGTGCAGCATGTCCAGTCCTTGCGCAGTGCCGCGAGCATGCGCTCAAGACTCGCGAACCATACGGCGTATGGGGCGGCATGAGTGAAGAAGATCGTGAAGCGCACTATGCACGTCAAGCTCGCGCGAATCGCATCTCTTCATAACTTAATGAATTAAAACAAAACCCCCGGACATTGTCCGGGGGTTTTGTTTTGGAACAACTATTACTAGTGCGTAAGTTTGCGAAGCCTTGCGGTTCGCAAACAAATGACAGTGCCCCTTTAGGACACACTCACTTTAGTGAGTGTGTCCGGCATGACTGTGGCCGTGGCCACCGCCATCTTCTGGAGCCTTTTCTTTCTTCTCAACAACAAGTGCTTCAGTTGTAAGCAACATGCCTGCGATAGAAGCTGCGTTCTCAAGTGCAGAACGAGTTACCTTCACTGGATCGATAACGCCCTGTGCAACTAGATCGCCGTACTCGCCAGTTGCAGCATTGATGCCTTGACCTTGGCCAAGTTCGCGAA